>JAAYTR010000285.1 GCA_012523685.1 Clostridiaceae bacterium
CAATGGACAGACAACGGAGGCTATAACCAGCACTGGCAGATTGTATCACCCTAAAATACCCACCTGTGGTAGTATAAAAAGGGGGGGATATCTCATCCCCCTCCCTTATTTAATAAAAAACTGGACTTTTCCCTTTTAAATTAGTTTAATTAACAGAGTATTAGATGAAAGGATATGGATATGCAAATTAATATTTTTGAAAATGGAATCTACCTTGACATTGAAATAACAGAAGATAAGGATGTAAGGCTTCTACATATAGGCGCGGTTAAACGCAAGCCAAGAGAGGATTCTGAATGCTACAAAAACTACAGACTGGTGGAGGTCCATGAATCAGGAATGAATCAGGATGCCCATCATGGCAGCAAGCATATCGGGTCTTGTCCAGGGTATCTGCTTAAGTACCATACGCATCAGGACTACAGGAATGAGTATGGCCGTAAACTGGAAATAATTCAGCAATATGAAGGTATTTTTGTAACAAGTCATATTCAGTTTTTTGACCAAATATCTGTAATAAGAAGCTGGACAGAAATTAAAAATAAATCTTCAGAAAATCATCCAATCGAATACATAACCTCCTTTGCTTTAACAGGTATTTCTGATACTGCTTTTGGCCCAAGGGATAAAGGTGCCATTATGCATATTCCCCATAGTACTTGGTATGGTGAGGCTCAATGGAAATCCTATACCTTAAATGAGCTTGGGTATGATGCGGTTAATACCTTCTCTGTTAAAAGAATTTCTCTGTCAAGTACAGGAACATGGCCTGCTTCCGAATTCCTGCCCATGGGAGGCTATGAAAACATAAGCTCAAATTCTACAATAAGCTGGCAGATTGAAACCACCGGCTCTTGGTTCTGGGAATTAAGTGATGTTTCCGAAACACTCTATTTAAATATCTCCGGACCAACTTATCAGGAAAACAGTTTTTTGAAAATTTTAAAACCTGACGAGAGCTTTACCACTATACAATGTGCTGTGTCCTTTGTTAACGGTGATTTTCAGGATTCCATCCGGGAGCTTACAAAATATAGAAGAACGATAAGAAGAAAAAATAAAGATAATGAAAATCCATCGGTAATATTCAACGATTATATGAATTGCCTTATGGGAGATCCCACCACAGAAAAACTTATTCCTTTAATTGACGCGGCAGCCGAGGCAAACTGTAAATACTTCTGTATAGATTGCGGCTGGTATGCAGATGGCTACTGGTGGGACGGTGTTGGTGAATGGCTTCCTTCAAAGGAAAGATTCCCCAATGGCATTAAAGAGCCTTTGGATTATATCCGGTCTAAGGGCATGATACCGGGGTTATGGCTTGAGCTGGAAGTAATGGGCATAAATTGTCCTATGGTCGAAAAAGTTTCCTCCGACTGGTTCTTCCAGAGAAACGGCAGGCCTGTTAAGGATGAAGGAAGATATCAGCTTGATTATCGCAATCCTGAAGTTATTAAGCATGCCGATTCAGTAATAAAGCGTCTGGTTGAAGATTACGACGTTGGCTACATTAAGATGGACTATAACATCAACTCCGGCCCCGGCACAGAAAAGGATGCCGACAGCATCGGAGAAGGGCTTCTTCAGCATAACAGAGCATACTTAAAATGGCTTGATAGCATTTTTGATAGATATCCGGATTTAGTAATTGAAAACTGCGGAAGCGGCGGTATGAGAATGGAATATTCTCTATTGTCCAGGCATAGCATTCAGTCTGTCACAGACCAGACAGATTACATAAAAATGGCTCCTATTGCCGCAAACTGCATGACCGCCGTTACTCCCGAGCAAGCAGCGATCTGGTCTTACCCCCTTCGTGACGGTGATGTGGAAGAGGCTGTATTTAATATGGTTAACGCAATACTTTTCAGAATTCACCAAAGCGGCCATCTTGCGGAAATGTCTGAAGAAAGGTTTGAGGTTATAAAAGAAGGAATAGAATACCATAAACAAATCTGTAACGAGCTTAAGGAAGGTCTGCCTTTCTGGCCGATGGGACTGGCATCAATGTCTGATGAATATCTAAGCGTTGGTATTGAGTGCAGAAACAAACTATATTTGGCGGTATGGAGAACCACAGGCAATACGGATTCCGTTCAGATTCCTATAAAACAGGCTGCAGGTAAAATAGCTAACGTTACTATGACATATCCTTCAAAAATGCAGGTACCCTTTAGCTGGGATAATGAAACCTGTACTTTAGAAGTAAAGCTTGCACCTAAAACAGCCCGAATCTTTGAAATACTATTATAAATAATAAAGGGACAAGGAGCCAAGCAGAAACTGCTGAAAAATTCACTTTCTTCTTGTCATCCTGAGCGAAGCGCAGCGAAGTCGAAGGATCTTTCACGGTGACAAAAAAGATTCTTCGCTTGCGCTCAGAATGACATAAGACCGCTTTGCTCCATTCCGAATGACAAATAATAGTTTTTTTCAGTGGTCTTAGAATTGCTTACATATCCTTAGCTCTATATACAATTTCTCCATTTATTATGGTGTACATGGTCCTGGTAAAAATATCCATAGGATTTATCGCATCTATTGCCTTCAAATATGGTGTTATGGGCTCATTCTTCTCGTTGCAGTCATCGCCCTCAAAACCTTTTCTTTCTTCAATTATTCCGACATGACAATGGGATTCTATTAATCCGGGAAGCACCCAGCAATTGCTTGCATCAATTACCTCGGAGACATCGTTTTCATCAGTGTTTATTTTATGGCCTACCTTGATAATTTTTTTATTATCTATTAGTATACATCCCTTTTCATAGGTTGGTCCGGCCATGGTCACAACCTTACCGTTTTTTATTAATAACATATATTCTCCTTAAAACAAGTAAAATTTGTTTCTTTTATTCTTAGCATTACTAAAATTACTATGCTTTTATTATCTTCATGTTATTTAGAAATATTTTTATTTCATGTCAAGTATGTGAATAATACTATGAGATTTTTCCAATATTAGAGGTATAGGAGGTGA
>JAAYTR010000286.1 GCA_012523685.1 Clostridiaceae bacterium
CACTTTTGACGAAATACTGGAACGGATAAAAGCGGAAGAAAAGGAAGATGCGATTATCGTAAAAAGTAATATGGGAATACAAAAAATATTGATTTCCAATTTGACTTTTATAGAAGTCATCGGTAGAAATGTATTGTATCACCTGCGCTCAGGCAAGGTAATCGAATGCACAGAGTCTTTTTCTTCTGTCTGCGATACTCTTATGAAACACGGGTGTTTTATGAAACCCCATCGATCATATCTTGTTAATATGCAGTATGTCGACAATATTAATAATCATCAGGTAATCTTACAAACCCTTTCATCTATCCCTGTTGCACAAGGCAAGGCCAAGGAAATTAAGCAGCAATACCTGAATTATCAGATGGAAGGAGAATAAGCGAGTGACGGTTTTCAAACATGTTGAAGTGGCGTTTTCCATGACAAATACTATAAATCAGGGCGGGAAAGAGGATATAAAATGAATGGATTTAAGACTTTAAACCCCCGCAGGCTTTCTATTGCCGGATTTTCATTTCTATTTGCCTATATTCTATCCTTTCAGTTTGAAGGACAGGTGCTATATAGCCTGCTGGTTCTGTATGGAGCAGATTTCCAACGTTACATACTGGCTGCTATTATTGCACATTTTATAGGGCTTTTCACCTGCGGTCTGTTTGCCGGGTCTCATCTGACCGCCAAAAGCATAATGCTTGGTAGTATGGGCTTATGCTTAGTTGCCACTGCCCCCTTCTTTTTTGCCCCCTCCATTTTCTGGGTCGGCGGCTTGATTATCGGTGGATACGCCAGCGGCTGTGCGGTGGCAGCATGGGGATATTTTCTAAGGGCTTTTACGCCCAATAACAGGCGCATTAAATCCTGCGCCGACGTTTTGATTTATTCAAATATACTGATGATTGCGGTTAACGTAGTTGCTATAAACCTGTCACCGTTAACCGGACTTGGACTCTCAATGATTTGCCTTGTAATAGGCATGGCCTTTACTTTGTTGATTCCGGTGGAAAAAGAGAATAAACAGGACAAGGTATTAAAAAATAATCCCCATGGCGACATCAAGAACCCGTTATTATTGCTGTGCCTTTTCGTCTTCATTATCACAATTAATTCCGGCCTGATGTATCAGGTCATCAACCCCGCTTTTGAACATCTGACAGGGCTGGTGAGCTGGTATTGGGCTGTACCTTACATCGTAGCACTTGTTATTATGCGCAACCTGCCCATGAAAGCTAAGCGTTCCAGAATTTTGTATATTGGAATGGCAATGATTATGGGAGCGTTCATCAGTTTTATGCTGCTTGAGAGAAACACTTCCGACTATTTGATTGTGGATACGCTTATGCTCGGAGCTTGCGGTATTTTTGATCTGTTTTGGTGGAGCATCCTAGGAGAAATGCTGGAGTACACCGATAACCCGGCGCAAACCTTTGGCATCGGACTTTCGGCCAATGTATTCGGCGTCCTCTGTGGAGGTGTTCTGGGAATGGTCGTGACATCCACGGGGCTTCCCGGTGCGGAAGTCACCGTCATTGCCCTTACTGTGGTTTGCGTCACCCTGGTTATGCTGCCGCCTCTTAACAACCAGCTTGTTCTGCTACTGAAAAACCATGCCTACCTTGCCGCCTATGATAATATGAGCCCGTCACAACAAACGGATGTTGTCCGGCAGATCAAAACTCTTGATCCGTTGACTTCCCGGGAGCAGGAGGTATTGCAGCTAATCCTTTCTGGCAAATCCAACCGTGAAATTGCCGAGGCTTTGTTTATCAGTGTGAATACTGTAAAAACTCATACAAGCAATATTTTTTCAAAATATGATGTGGGCAGTCG
>JAAYTR010000287.1 GCA_012523685.1 Clostridiaceae bacterium
AAGCATTACCTGTTTAATCTTACCCGGATGAGTTGTATTGTGGGAACCAATTCTTGATTCCCCTCGAATTTGGGTTCCGTCTTCCAGCTCAGCTACAAGAAAAATATTGTCTTCTGTAACAGGATATATTCTTCCGGTAATGGCCAGAACATCCCCCATATACTTTACAGCCTGCTCAAAACTATCTGATATACCATTCATAGCTGCCAAAAAGAGATTTCCAAAACATTGGCCCTTTAGAGATCCTTCAGTAAACCTGTATGCCAAAAGCTTTTCTAACACAGGTTCAGTTTCAGCAAGCGCCAGCATACAGTTACGTATATCTCCGGGCGGAAGTATTCCCAGATCATTTCTCAGTACACCCGAGCCCCCGCCATCATCTGCTACGGTTACAATAGCTGTAATATTACTGGTGTATTCCTTCAGACCTCTGAGTAATGTTGAAGTTCCTGTTCCTCCACCAATAGTAACAACCCGCGGGCCTGTTGATAAAATTTTTCTTTTGTAGATAATGTCTCTTATTTCGCTTACATTAGAAGGCTTTTTAATAATACCGTTCGAATAGACATGAACAAACTTTATAAATATTTTTCTAAAACAAATAAAAATACCGTAAATACCTAAGACTGCCAGGATTAAAGATATACCCCATCGCAATGGACTGATATCCACATTTACCAATAAAACAACTAAAGAAGCGATTAATAAAAAGATACCTAAAACACCGCTAATTAACCATTTTTTAAATCTTAAACCGATCTGAAACCACTTTAGTGATCTCATAGTGTTCCTCCTTAAGCTATATACGCTGTTTGAATGCAGTAATTCTTATTCTAGTTATCTCCCCGGGTAATGTCTCTGTGTTCAATTACCACATTTATGCCTCTTCGCTTCAATCTTTTATAAAGCTTGTCTGCGATTGCAACTGAGCGGTGT
Source organism: Clostridiaceae bacterium (assembly GCA_012523685.1). Taxonomy (GTDB): domain Bacteria; phylum Bacillota; class Clostridia; order DSM-8532; family DSM-8532; genus DTU059. The sequence continues at coordinate 937 of JAAYTR010000287.1, forward strand.
CTGCCCCCTGTACAGCCTATAGCTATAATCAATTGACTTTTCCCTTCTTTAACATATTGCGGCAGGAGAAAATTTATCATATCAAACAGCTTTGTAATGAAGGTTCTTGTTTCTGAAAAACTCATAATATAGTCAGCAACCTCAGACTCCAGGCCTGTCTTTGACTTAAGCTCAGGTACATAATATGGATTGGGTATGAATCTGACATCAAATACAAGATCGCTGTCAATAGGTATGCCATATTTAAACCCGAAAGTAACAATGTTAACAATCAAACCGGTAAAGCTTTTTCCTTTAACAAAATGATTTATTATTGCTTCTCTGAGTTGCCTCGGATTGAGATTAGATGTGTCAATAATTACATCTGCCTTGTCTTTTATTGTCTGAAGAATCTTTCTTTCCTCTGCTATGCCGTCAGAAATACGGCCGTCCTGGGAAAGCGGATGCATACGTCGGCTCTCTTTAAATCTTTTAACCAAAACAGAATCCGATGCATCCAAAAACAGAATTTTATATTTGACATCCATATCTGTCAATGTGGCCAGAGCAGGTAAAAGGTCTAAAAACATTGCTCCGCCTCTGATATCTATAATAAGAGCTATTTTATCATGATTTGATTTTCCGTGTATAATTACCTCTGCAAATTTTGGAATCAGGGATGGCGGAAGATTATCTACACAGAAATATCCTATATCTTCAAAATATTTTACCCCCAGGCTCTTCCCTGCACCTGACATTCCTGTGATGATAAGCAGTTCCATTTTTAACAACCCCCGATTATTTTAACCTCAAGCTCCAGCCATATACCGGAGTTTTTATATACTGTTTCCTGTACATACTTAATAAGGGAAATAATATCCTCTGCAGTTGCATTTCCTGTATTTACTATAAATCCGCAATGCTTGTCCGACACCTGAGCCCCACCTATTTTAGTTCCCCTCAAACCGCAGTTATCAACCAGCATTCCTGCATAAGTACCGGGTGGCCGTTTAAAAATGCTCCCCGCACTTGGATAATTTAATGGTTGTTTTTTGCGTCTTCTGGCATTTAATTCATTCATTCTGGTTTGAATTTTATGTTTCTCGCCTTTTTCAAGTTTCATCTTAACCTGTAAGCATGTCAGGTTGTCATCCTGTATTCTGCTGTGTCTGTAGGAAAAATTGTGTTCATCATTTTTAAGAGTAATTAAATTCCCCTCATTATCTAGACAGAGCGTCTCAATAACAACCTGTTTCATCTCTCCGTCATAAGCACCGGCATTCATATAAACTGCGCCGCCCATGCTGCCGGGAATACCTGATGCAAATTCCAGTCCTGTTAATGAATGTTCCAGCGCTGTATTGGCAACATGAGCCAATGATGCACCCGCCTCCGCAATAATTATATCATCAAATACCTCAATATCTGATAACGGTGTACCTATCTTAACAATAACTCCATTATAGCCTGTATCGTGAAAAATAAGATTTGAACCGTTACCAATTACCAGATACGGTATGTTAGTTGTACTTAAAAAAGCAATGATCTTTTGAATGGAACTGATAGAATCAGGTATAATCATCAGATCTGCTTTTCCGCCTACTTTCATAGTAGTGTGCTCTTTCATTGGGACATCTTTAAGAATGGTACATGAACTGCAAATTATCTCAAGCTCGTTGTAAGTATCAATTTTATTCAAAGCTTCCACTCCTTGAATTTAACTAAACAGTGCAGCCATCTGCACCTGACAGGAACGTTATTAAAATATTTACGTGACGGTTATTAATAATCAGCACTTTTCTGTATATCACCGGTAATCTTCCTGGTAAAAGCTTGCGCAGCATTATATCCCATTTTTTTCTGTCTGTTATTCATAGCAGCAACCTCAATGATAATTGCAAGATTTCTGCCCGGTTTAACAGGAATTGTTAAAGAAGGGACCTTAATACCGAGTATTTCTGTTGTTAATTCTTCTGTCCCAAGCCTTTCATAGTGTTTTTGCGGATTCCATTGTTCCATATTGACTACAAGATTAATGCTTTCTGTTATCTTTACCGATCCTACACCATATAAATATTTTACATCCAATATTCCTATTCCGCGAATTTCAATAAAATGACGTATTATTTCGGGCGCTGAGCCAACAAGTGTCTTGCTTGATACCCTTCTGACCTCAACCAGATCATCTGCAACAAGTCTATGGCCACGTTTAACCAGTTCTAAGGCAGTTTCGCTTTTACCGACACCGCTTTCGCCTAAAATTAAAACTCCTTCACCATATACCTCAACCAGTTCTCCATGTAATGTCTCCATTGGAGCCAGTTCAACATTCAAATACGCAATCAAATTACTGCTGAAACGGGAGGTATCCTCATTGGTGCGTAAAAACGGCACATTAAACTCTCTTGCGCATTCCACCATCTCTCTGAAGGGCTCCATTCCCCTTGCCAAAACCACACATGGTATTCCGGCAGAAAAAAAGTTCCGAATACTCTGATACCGCTTTTCCCCATCCAATTGCTCAAGATAAGTCATTTCAACCTTACCAAAAATCTGAATTCTGTCGGTTCCAAAGTATTCAAAGTAACCCACCAGCTGAAGTCCGGGACGGTTAATATCTGATGTTTCAATTTTTACATCGTCGTGTTCATCCAAATAAAATAGTTTTTCTAAAGTTAATTCTTCAACTATCTTTGACAGTCTGACACAACGTGTTGTTTCAAATGCCATAATAATACTCCTTTAAAACAGGTTTTGTGTTACGACAGTTTTCATATCATACTTTTCGCAAACATCGCTGTGAAGGATACTTTTTTTATCCAGATTCTTCAAGCCTGCCGGTATGGGTATATTGCCCTCTTCAGATAAGAATTCCAGGAGTTCAAATTCTGATTTACCTTCAATTTCCGCATCCCCAAACAGCGCCTTACATACGCTGCTGTTAAATTTAAAAGGACTTGCGGTGGATAGTATAACAGAAGGTGTTAAATCTCCTGTTGTAATTACATATTTATCATAAACATCAACAGCTACAGCGGTATGTGTATCCAGTATGTAATTATTATCTTTGTATACGCACTCTATAGTTTTCAGTGTTTCATCCTGATTTGACCATCCGGCCCAAAAAATTCTATGTAAACGGTCTAACAGATTTTTACCTATTTCATAATGGCCGGATTCGTTAAGGCGATTCATCCAGTCCGTCACCTTTTTATGATCGCGGTTTGTTAGCTCATACAGCAGTCTTTCCAGATTGCTTGATATCAGTATATCCATTGAGGGTGAAACAGTTTTTATAAATTTGCGCCTCTTATCATAACTGCCTGTTCTGATAAAATCGGTCAGAATATTATTATCATTAGAGGCGCATATCAATTTATTTACAGGGAGCCCCATGCATTTAGCGTAGTACCCGGCCAAAATATTTCCGAAATTGCCTGTAGGAACCACAAAATTTACTTTATCGCCTGCTTTTATACGGTTATCTTTTACAAGATCAGCATAAGCCGAAAAGTAATAAATAATCTGTGGAACAAGCCTGCCCCAGTTGATTGAATTAGCCGATGAAAACTTGAGATTTCTTTCATCCATCTCCTGTATAAGTTTTTTATCTGTAAATATTCTTTTAACTCCGGATTGGGTGTCATCAAAATTTCCTTTAACACCCACAACTTTTACATTTTTTCCTGTTTGGGTTATCATCTGGTATTTCTGGACCTCGCTGACCCCATCCTCCGGATAAAATACTATAATCCGTGTTCCTTTGACATCTGCAAATCCTTCCAGTGCAGCCTTACCTGTATCGCCTGAGGTTGCAACAAGAATAACTATCTCACTTTTTTCTCCTGTTTTCTCCATTGCCTTAACTAAAAAGTGAGGTAATATCTGGAGAGCCATATCCTTAAAAGCGCAAGTAGGCCCGTGCCATAGCTCTAACAGACACAGACTCTCATTTATGGGCCTTACAGGTGCAATATCGCTGCTTGAAAACTTAGCGGTGTTATAAGCATTATTAACACACTCTATGAGTTCATCTTCAGTGTAATCCTCAAGGTACTGCTTTAATATAAACACTGCACGTTGTGCATAAGTCATGTTTACTAAATCTGAAATGTCTTTTAGAGTAAGCTCTTTTATCTGTTGCGGAACATATAGTCCTCCGTTTGGAGAGATTCCTCTCTTTATTGCCTCAGCCGAGGATATTCCCTCGTTGCCGCCCCTCGTACTCTCATATAAAACCATAAAAACACTCCAAAGCTAAAAATAATATGAATTTTTTGTTTGATTTAGTATATAAATTAACACTACCTATAATAAACTATACAGTATAAAAAAGCAATCAGCCAGCCTGTATTATGTAATGCTTGAAATGCTTTCGTTCATCTTTTGTTAATAATTTTATAATCTAAAAGTAATATTAGAATGTATTCATTAATGGTATAATATAACTAAGTTATTTATTCCTCCTTTTATATATGTAGAAAGCTGATATTATTTTACATTATTTGGCACCAGATCTAGGTTCGCAATTATTTTATAAGTAAATACGCCTATGGTGCTTTTTTTTTGCTTATTTATGCTCTACAATTATATACATGCCTGTTGGGAATAGTGTAATTATGCTTCCTGATATGTACGGAGGATATTATGTCTGTTACAAGCCTTAATAAACTTGATGATAGCAATAACATAGATTATTGTAAAAAATATATACCCGCTTTATTTCTGACCTTTGTTTTTCGTATCCTTATATCCTGTATAAAACCCTATCCCATCGATATGTACGGATATTTAGCATGGAGTAAGTATTTAGCTATATATGGGCCTTCCCAGTTTTACGGTTCTTCCGGTTTTCATGTTGTTTATGCTCCTTTTTTTCAGTATTTTTTATGGCTTACCGGAGAGATTGCAAACAGATTTTCTGTCTCTACTGCATTACATGCCTTCCTGATAAAATTATGGTCGGTTTTATTTGAATTTATCGGAGCATGGCTTATTCTGTTAATCGCTGAAAAATCAAAAAAAGCCAAATCCGGAACTATTATGGCACTTATATACTTAGTTAATCCCGGTGTATATATAAACTCTTCCATTTGGGGCCAATTTGACTCAATTCCGGCAACTATGCTCATAGGAGTAATCGCCCTTTTCGAATACAAGAAACATAACCTTGCCGCTTTGCTTTTTCTTATTGCTGTTCTGACAAAA
>JAAYTR010000288.1 GCA_012523685.1 Clostridiaceae bacterium
AAATTCATTATATGATGAAAACATCTCACATTATTGCATTATTACAGTAGTGGATAAAGGGCGCGGCAAAGAGTGTATGAAATCTGCAAGATTAGCAGGCGCCAGGGGTGGAACTCTGATCCATGGCCGCGGAGCCGGTATCCCTACTGACTTTTATTTTCCGTTAGTTATTGAACCACAAAAAGATATTGTGATGATTATCACGACAAAAGACAAAGTATCTACAATCAGAGAAAGAATTTTTTCCGATCTGGAGCTTGGAAAAGCTGGCCATGGTATTTTATTTACTCTCCCGATAAGCAGAACAAGTGGCCTTGCTGAAAACAGATCCGGGGATAGTAAGGAAGGTACATCATGAGCCTGCTGTTTGAAAAAGCCAAAGAAGTTCTGCGCACATTATTACCAGTTGTCATACTGGTTTTATTGCTCTGTTTCACTATTGTAGAAGTTGAACCTGATGTTCTAATTCGTTTTATTGTTGGCAGCGTTTTGCTGCTGGTAGGACTATCAATATTTTTATTTGGTGTCGATTTATCCATGCACCCAATTGGTGAATATATGTCTGAAGAGATGGCAACTTCGAAAACTCCCATAAAAATTGCACTACTTAGTTTCTTTTTAGGATTCTTAATCACAGTTGCAGAGCCTGATTTGCTTATTTTGGGATCACAGGTCCAATCGGCTTCAGGAAACGTCCTTAGTTCATCCATAATCGTATATATGGTATCTATTGGTGTGGGAGTATTAATTTTATTAGGCGTTTTCAGATTGCTTCGTGACAAACCGTCTTTTAGTGCATTTATGGCAATAATTTATGCTATTATTCTTGTATTGGTGTTTTTCGTATCTGAGGAGTTCCTTGCCATTTCTTTTGATGCATCCGGAGCAACCACCGGTGCACTAACCACCCCCTTCGTGCTGGCAATATCCTTGGGATTGTCTAGAATAAAGGGTGGAAAAAGCACTGAAGAGAATTCTTTCGGGCTTGTCGGTGTTATGAGCGCCGGCCCCATACTTGCTGTTATGCTTATGTCTATCATTTCGGGGCAAAAACACATACAGGGGCATGCCGGTGAATATGTTATTGCTGAAGGTGTGTTAGGACCTATTATTAACAAGTTCCCCGGTATTTTTCTGGAATCCCTGATTGCATTATTACCAATAACAATCTTATTCTTTATTTTCAATTTTGCAAAGTTTAAATTATCTTTAGGAGAACTTAAAGAAATAATAACCGGACTCGGGTTCACCCTGCTGGGACTGACCATTTTTCTTACAGCTGTTTATTCCGGGTTTATGGATATGGGAAGAATTATAGGTATCGAAATTGGAAAAATGAGCCCGTGGATATTGATAGGTATCGGTTTTCTTCTTGGACTTATAGTGGTTCTTGTTGAACCTGCCGTGCATGTATTAGGCGAACAAATCGAAGAGGTAACCAGTGGCCATATACCTGTCAGTTTAATTCGCACGACGCTTTCCATAGGTGTGGGTACTGCAATTGCTCTTTCCATGGTCAGGATTGTAGTTCCTCAGGTAAAACTGTGGTATTTTCTGCTACCTGGATTTTTCATTGCTATTCTGCTTTCGTTTAAAGCCGATCCGATTTTTGTTGGTATCGCCTACGATGCAGGCGGAGTTGCATCTGGTCCAATGACGGCAACATTTGTGCTTGCTTTTGCTCAGGGGGCGGCTACAATTATCGAAACAGCTGACGTGATGGTAGATGGATTCGGTGTTATTGCAATGGTAGCAATGGCTCCCGTATTTTCCATTATGGTTCTGGGAACTATATTCAGGCATAAGAAAGTTGAATACCCAACCATTGAAAAGAAGCCGGTTGTTTCCTCTCACCTTGTCGATGAAATTAATCTGGAGCACGACTGTATCCTGGTTATTGTTAACAGAGGATTTGCTGAAAAAGTAGTTGATGTTGCCAGACAATCAGGTGCTAAAGGGGCAACCATTATGCGTGGGCGTGGAACTGACGAAAATCAAAAGGTTATGCTGCCAATAATAAATATTGAATTACAGCCTGAGAAAGAAATCGTATGGTTTATCACCACAACTGAAGTCAGTGCACCTATAGCCGATAGCCTGCTAAATGATCAACAGCTTGAAAAAGATGGTGAAATAGCCGTATTCATATCGCCAACAGAGGCTATGGTAAGAACATTTACAACAATACAA
>JAAYTR010000289.1 GCA_012523685.1 Clostridiaceae bacterium
AATATAATATCCTTTATTTTTGAAAATTGCAGGATTTCATCAAATGTTTTAGACGGGGAGTTCATGAATTATAAAAGCTATATTCCGACAAAATTTGAAACTGTAATAACAGTCAACACAAAGGATCTTATTGACAGCCTTGAAAGAGCTTCATTGATTACCAGTGATGATAAGAGATACCCTGTTAAATTCAATATAAACGAAGATGATATGATTGTTTCATCAACGGCAGATGTAGGTATATCAAAGGAGCAAATAAAAATAGAAAATGAAGGTATTCCTCTTCAAATTGGTTTTAATCCAAGATACTTTATAGATGCACTTAAAACAATTAACGATGAAAATATTAAAATATCATTTACATCTTCAATAGGGCCTTGTATTATTACTGCTATAGATCATGACAGATATCTTTATCTGATACTGCCGGTTAGAATAAGAAATAACTGAAAGGCGTAATTTATGATAGATGTTTTTATTACTACAGAATATATAAAACTGGATCAGTTTCTTAAGTTTGCAAATTTAATTGGCGCAGGAGGAGAAGCACGATTTTTTATTGAAGATAATATAATTTTAGTTAATGATGTACCGGAAGACAGGCGTGGAAAAAAGCTTCGTAACGGTGATATAGTTCAGGTAAACAATGAAAAATACAGAATAATACAAAATGGTGAAATAAAGTGACCATACAGGAATTAGATTTATTTCAGTTCAGAAACTATAAAAAACAAAACCTGACTTTTGGAGATGGAATCAATATTTTGTACGGGCAGAATGCCCAGGGAAAGACAAATATATTAGAAGCTCTGTATATATCTTCAACGGGAAAATCTCATAGAACGAATAATTATAATGATTTAATACAAAGCGGGCAAAATGGATTTGAAATAAAACTTCGTGCTAAATTAAAAGACAGAGAAAATTCTATTATCATAAGGTATTCGCATGATAAAAAGAAGAGCGCGGAGATTAACGGAATAAGAAGAGATAAACTTTCTGATATACTTGGAACTCTGAATATGATTCTGTTTTCGCCGGAGACACTGGATGTTGTTAAAGGATCTCCGGCCATGAGAAGAAAATTTTTGGATATATTATTATGTCAGACAAACAGGCAATATCTCCATTTATTAAAAAGATACAATTCTCTTATTAAGAACAAATCTATAGCATTAAAAAAAGGAAAGTCTGAAAAAAAATATGAAGAAGTAATACCTGTATGGAATGAGCATATTTCCGAAAATGGAGGGAAAATTGTATATTTAAGAATGAATGCCATTAATAAACTAAATCAATATATGAAGAAAGAAATACATAAAATAACAGATGGCGCAGAAACATCCGATTTGGTATATAAAACATTTTGTGATATTTATGAAGAAAAAGATGAGAAGTATTATGAAAATAAGCTGTTAAAATGCTTAAATGAAGGCATCCAAAAGGAAATGAGTATTTCACAATGTATCTATGGACCTCATAGAGATGATTTTGAAATATTATTAAATGGAATGAATTCGCGGCAATATTGCTCACAGGGGCAGCAAAGAACCCTTGCATTATCTCTGATATTGGCAGAACTTTTTTATATAGAGGAGGTTAAGGGAGAAAAACCTGTTCTTTTATTGGATGATGTATTATCCGAACTTGACTTAAAACGGCAGGAGTATTTGCTGAGGGGGCTTTCTAACGTACAGACAATAATTACAACTACCGATGAGATACCGTTTATCAGCCTGGAAAAACGAAAAGTAAAAAAGTTTTTTATTGAAAACGGCAGGGCAATACCAAAAGTTGAAAAAAAGAAAAATTTGGACTAGAATTGAAAGGTGATATTTGTGATACTGCATATTGGAGAAGAAAAAGTTGTATTTATAAAAGATATTATTGCTGTTATGGATATAGAAAAAACTACAACATCCAGCAATACGAGAGAGTTTTTAAAAAGCTGCGAAGAAAAAGGACTGGTAGAAACAGTAGGCACAGATATACCGAAATCATTTATTGTAACTATGCATAACGGAAAACAGACGGTTTACTTATCTCCAATATCGTCTGCCACACTGAATAAAAGAATAAAAAAAGATACTGATGATATTAGGAGGACAACACTACATGATTGAAAATAGAAATCATAATGATTATAACGAAGAACAGATTCAAGTTCTTGAAGGCCTGGAAGCGGTAAGAAAAAGGCCTGGTATGTATATAGGAAGCACTTCGTCCAGAGGTTTGCATCATCTCGTTTATGAGATTGTTGATAATAGCATAGACGAATCATTGGCCGGATGCTGCGATCAGGTACATGTTATTCTTAATAAGGATAACAGTGTAACTATTTATGACAATGGCCGCGGAATACCTACCGGTATGCATCCGAAATTGAAGATACCTACCATGCAGGTAGTTCATACAGTTCTTCATGCCGGTGGAAAATTCGGTGGGGAAGGATATAAGGTTTCAGGCGGCTTGCATGGTGTTGGAGCTTCGGTTGTTAATGCATTGTCTGAATGGATGGAAGTAGAGGTAGCCCGGGACAGAAAAATATATAAACAGCGCTATGAAAGGGGTCTACCTGTTACCGGAGTTGAAATAATCGGTGAATGCGAAGAAAGTTATACAGGTACAAAAACAACATTTAAGCCTGACGAAGAAATCTTCGAGGAAACAGAATTTGATTTCGATATTCTTGTTAAGCGTTTTAGAGAAATGGCTTTTCTTAATAAGTTAATTACTATTACTATAATTGATGACAGAGAAGAAGAAAAAAATAAAATCGTTCTGCACTATGAAGGCGGAATAAGCTCATATGTGGAATATATTAACAAGAATAAGCAGGCTATTCATCCTGAAGTGATATATTTTGAAGGAAAAAAAGATGATGTAGAATTGGAAGTTGCTATGCAGTATACAGATTCATATAATGAAAACGTATATAGTTATGCAAATAATATAGCAACCACTGAAGGCGGAACGCATATTACAGGCTTCAGAACCGCTATTACAAAAGTAGTAAATGATTATGCAAGGAAAACAAATCAGCTTAAGGAGAATGACAAAAACCTTGCAGGTGAAGATGTCCGAGAGGGTTTAACAGCCATAGTATGTGTTAAACTTCATAATCCTCAATTTGAGGGGCAGACAAAGACAAAACTTGGAAATGCTGAAATAAGATCATTTACAGAAAGTGTAGTAACAGAGAAGCTCACATATATATTTGAGGAGAATCCAAGAATAGCAAAGATAATTCTTGAAAAAACATTACTGTCTTTCAGAGCTCGGGAGGCAGCCAGAAAAGCGCGGGAGCTTACAAAAAGGAAATCCGCACTGGAAAGTACATCATTGCCGGGTAAGCTTGCTGATTGCTCTGATAAAGATCCTTCCAACTGTGAAATATTTATTGTTGAGGGTGATTCCGCAGGAGGCAGCGCTAAACAGGGAAGAGACAGAAGATTCCAGGCAATTCTTCCACTATGGGGAAAAATGCTGAATGTTGAGAAAGCCAGAGAGGATAAAGTGTATGGAAACGATAAGCTGAGCCCTGTAATAACGGCTTTAGGGGCTGGTTTTGGTGAAGAGCTTGATCTTTCAAAATTACGATATCACAAAGTAATTATTATGGCAGATGCTGACGTTGACGGATCACATATAAGAACATTGCTTTTGACTTTCTTTTACAGATATATGAAACCTCTTGTAGATAACGGGCATGTATATATTGCTCAGCCTCCTTTGTATAAAGTGAAGAAGGGGAAAGAGGAGATTTATGTATATAATGACCGTGAGCTTGCAAAGCTTTTGAAGGAAAGAAACTGGAGTAAAGAAGACAGCGGTTTTACTTTGCAGCGTTTTAAGGGTCTTGGAGAAATGAATGCTGAACAGCTCTGGGAAACAACCATGAATCCGGAAACAAGACAAATACTAAAAGTAGACGTTGAAAATCCTGTGCTGGCTGATGAAATTTTTACCATTCTTATGGGTGAGAAAGTTGAGCCAAGAAAGGAATTCATACAAAAGCATGCAAAATTAGTTCATAATTTAGATATCTGATAAAAGAGGTAAAGATGAATTTTAGGATAGCAACAGCATCAGATAAAGATAAAATCATGGAGATTATTAAACAAGCGCAAGAGTATTTAAAGATAAAAGGGGTAGACCAATGGCAGGATAACTACCCCAATTTAAATATTATTAAAGATGATATAGATAAAAGAAAAAGTTATGTCCTTGAAGAGAATGGTACAATTGTTGCGACTGTTGCAGTTTCTTTTAATGATGAAAAAACCTATGATAAAATATACAACGGAAAATGGATCACAGAAAATGATTATGCTGTAATTCACAGAATAGCGGTCGCCAATAATTATAAAGGTAAGAGAATATCCTCGGAAATACTGGCTCATATTGAAAAAATGTGTCTACAAAAAAATGTCCACAGTATAAAAGTTGATACACATGAGCAAAATGAATCAATGAGAAAAATGTTAAGCAACAATGGTTTCCGGTACTGTGGAATCATATACCTGGAAAACGGCAATGAAAGAGTTGCTTATGAAAAGGTAATATAGAAATGTTTCACGTGAAACATTTCTATATATCAAAGCCCATAAGAACATCAAAAGATGTTTCCCCAGTTGTTTCATTAACCCCTCTTATAATAACATTGTTATTTATTCTGGCTCTTTGAACAGAAAAAATATCTTTGTTTCTTAATTCTGATAGAAAAAATACTTCATATCGTTTCATTTTATGGAGATTTTCTTTTTCTTCATCATTTAAAGCGTCATATGCAAATTCACCGTACCGCATGTTATTTACATGTCCCAGACAATCAATATAACTATTGTAGACTTTTCTTTTATCGATTTCGGTAAAAATCGCATTTGTTTTAAAAGTTGGACGTGCATCTATTGTAAATTCCTGAGTAGGAGGACCTATAAAAAAAGGTGCTTCTTTTTTTCTGAAAACAGTTCTTGTTTCTAAATCCATAAGCACAGAAAAAGTGGAGCCATGAAATAGAATATTACCCTTTTCATCTTTAAAAACTAATTCTCTGCGGAAGAAAGGACCTTTTCTTTGTGAATGCCATGTTTGGGCAAACAATTTAATACAGCCCTTAACAGGCTGAACAATTTCAAGTGATATTGAAATCAGTACCCATGCCAATCCATATTTCATTGTTGTATCTACATTTAGATTTATTTTGTTTAAATGGCTTTCCGCAATTTTACCAAAAAGGTTTTGATAGGCATAGGGCTTTAAATAGCCATATTCATTTAATTCTGATACATCCGGTTCAATTTCGTATATAAATTCTTTTTCGTTATCCATAATAACTCCTTCAATTTATTATTAATTTAATACTTTTCTGTCATCCTGAGCGGAGCATAGCATAGTCAAAGGATCTTACTCCGATATGTCATCCTGAACGAAGTGAAGGATCTTAC
>JAAYTR010000290.1 GCA_012523685.1 Clostridiaceae bacterium
AAAAGGAACAGTATGCCCGGTTTGTGCGGACAGGGCGGTTCTTGCAGGATACAATGATTTAGCCACAACGGACAGGAAACTGCTTGCTGAATGGGATTACGAAAAAAACTCTCTGCTCCCGACACAAGTGTCAAGAAAGTCGATGAAAAGTGTGTGGTGGAAATGTTCACTGGGACACTCTTGGAAAGCAAAAATCAGCGATAGAACAATTATCGGAGAAAAATGCACTGTGTGCGAAAAAGAATATCGCTCCGTATTCCCCGGCTTGGCGGTCGCCTATTACGCCAATCAAAAAGGATTAAAGGTACAGCTCGGTTCAGATAAACTATTAGGAATACCTCTTGAAACCTACATTCCGTCAGAAAAGCTGGCGATAGAATTTACGAACGGCTCAGAACATATGGAGGTTCTCAAAAGCCATCTATGCAAGCAGCGAAATATTAAACTTGTAAAACTCCCTTTTAAGACAACCGAAACGGAAGCGGAGTATGCCGATAGAGTAAAAGCAGTTTTCAAAAGCGTACATATCTTTATTTATTCTGATGTCGAAGCAGATGTTTCGGTAATCAGAGCAAAATTCAATGAATGGAGAAAACGACTATGAGAGAAGAAAAGTTCCATATCTATCTAAATGATGACGAATATAGCAGATTGATACAATCACTTATTCGTTTGAAGAACAGCCTGACAGCACAAGGCAGATGCACCGATGCAGTAGATGATATTCTTTATAAGGTGCTTTCAGCCAAGAGAAGAAAGTTCAAAATCAAATATATCTGAACACGAAAAGAGACCGCCTACACGATGTAAGCGGTCTTTGCTAATTTAGAGTAAGTTCGACAAACTGGAATTTGAAAGTTAGTTACAGTCCAAAATGAATCATCCATTAATTTTCAATATAAGCTTTTTGCATAAGTGCTTTCAGTTCAGATAATTCAGGAAAGTTATCAATAGCAGAAATGAATGCTTGCATTGATGCGGGAGGGATAAGGGTAATTCCACAATAAGCAATCCCCTTGCCTGGAACATCAAGAGAATGCCAATAGAAATCAATATCATCAAAGTTTGTAACAATATCTTCCAAATAATCATCATCAACATTTATACAATTATACTTTCGAGGGGCATACTCATCGTATCTTTTCCCCTTTTGGGGAGCTGTTTGCATTATTCCAAATTCATGCTTTGCCATTATCTTATATCACTCCAAATTCAAATTTGTCTTTCTCTTAATTTCCTATTATACACCAAAATTATGAATATTTCTACCCGCCGTCTATTGACCTCAATTACGAGGGAAATAGGCGGCTTTTTTGTTTCTAAAAAAATATTTTCAAGAAATTTTTGAAAAAGGGGTGATTTTGGGTGTGCATTTTGACCCCCTTTGTCCAAATGAGTGAAGGGGTTAATTCCGAACCACAAAAAGGTCAGCCCTTTCACTTGTATTTTGACAACTGAATAAATCATTCACTAAGACTTTAATTCTGATGATTTTAGCCACCTTATCGGGTACGCCGTGACTTCTGCATTGCAGAACAGCGAGAACTCCCGGTATAAGTAATAG
>JAAYTR010000291.1 GCA_012523685.1 Clostridiaceae bacterium
AGACCATTGGTAAAGTTAAAGTTGAGGTTATGAAAGAACGGATTCTGGAGATAAATCCAAATGCTGAAGTTGAGGCAATCAGATGCTTCTATTTACCCGGAACTTCTGATGATTTAATAAGGGATGATTATGATTATATAGTTGATGCTGTGGATACCGTAACCGCTAAAATAGACTTGGTTGTGCAGGCTCAAAAACGCGGTATACCAATAATAAGCTGCATGGGAGCCGGAAACAAACTTGATCCGACAAAGTTTCAGGTTGCTGATATTTATAAAACAACCATGGATCCTCTATCAAAGGTAATGAGAAGGGAACTGAGGCAACGGGGAATTAAATCCCTTAAGGTAGTGTATTCCACCGAGCAGCCTATAAAACCAAAGGAATCGGAAGAGAATAGCTGTGTAAGCAACTGTATTTGTCCGAAAGGAACCCAGAGAAAATGCTCTACAAGAAATCAGGTGCCGGGAAGTGTTTCATTTGTTCCCTCGGTAGCGGGGCTTATTATAGCTGGTGAGGTAATCAAGGACCTTATTGCTAAATAGATATTTCTCTATAATTGACGCTATTGAATGGAAAATATATAATTAATTATAATAAAACATATAGGAAAACTATGAGGATGATCATATGAAAATATCAACAAAAGGAAGATATGGTCTAAGAGCTATGGTAGACTTAGCAATAAATGCCCAGAATGAGCATGTAGCATTAAGCGCTGTTGCAGAGCGTCAAAATATATCTACAAATTATCTTGAACAGGTTTTCTCCGGACTCAGAAAAGCCGGGTTGGTAAAGAGTGTTAAAGGTGCCCAAGGCGGATATACTCTTACAGAGAATCCTGAAAATATAAAAGTAGGCACTATATTGCGTGTTCTGGAAGGAAGCTTGTCTGTTATAGATGGGCTGGACACCGAGAATATAGACAGCAAGAGTATTCAATATTGTCTTAAGCAAAGTGTTTGGGACAAAATTGATGAAAGTATAAGCACTGTGGTGGATTCCATTACGCTGGAGGATCTAGTCAATGACTATAAGCGTCTGAATAGCTCGGATGCTATAATGTATTATATATAATCCAGATTTTGCAAAACATTATTATATGCAAGTTTAGCAACCGCTCCACTTGTTTACGTTTATATAATCAAAAATTAAAACCTGCATGTTAAAACAGTTTTTGCACTGTCGGGTAATTAAAATAACTGCATTGGAGAATTTATGGAAGCAAAGAAAAAAGTGATGGTAGGTATGAGCGGCGGGGTAGATTCGAGTACCGCCGCAGCTTTATTATTAGATAAGGGATATGAAGTTTACGGTGCAACATTAAAACTTTGGGATCCGCCTAATGACTGCGATAAGCCTATGACAAGGACATGTTGCTCATTAGAGGATGTTGAGGATGCCAGAGCATCGGCTTTCAAACTGGGCATACCATTCTATGTGCTTAATATGAAGCAGCTTTTCGAAGATAAGGTCGTTAACTATTTTGCAGACTCATATCTTGGCGGAGTTACACCTAATCCGTGTATTGCCTGCAACAAGTATATAAAGTTTGAGGCAATGCTAAATAAAGCGATAGCCCTTGATATGGACTACATTGCTACAGGTCATTATGCAAGGGTCAAATATGATGAAAAATCAGGCAGATATATTCTAAAAAAAGCAAAAGACTTATCCAAGGATCAGAGCTATGTCCTTTATATGCTTACTCAGGATCAGCTGAAAAGACTTTTATTTCCCTTAGGTGACTACAGCAAGGCAGAGGTCAGAGTAATAGCTGAGAGCAAAAATCTGGTGAACGCAAAAAAGCCTGACAGTCAGGATATATGCTTTGTTTCAAACGGCAAGTATACGGATTTTATTAAAGAATATAAAGGAATAGACTTTGAAGAAGGCCTTTATCTGGATAAAGAAGGTAATATAATAGGTAAGAATAAGGGTATGATTAATTATACTATTGGACAAAGAAAAGGGCTTGGCATGAGCTTTTCCGAACCTAAATATGTAATTTCAAAAGACAGTAAGAATAACACCGTCACCTTAGGAAGTAAAGAGGACGGTATGGTTAAGAGTCTCATCGCAGAAGATATGAATTATATACTTTACAATAAACCCCGGACTGAGAAAGCTGTTATGGCCCGCACACGTTATTCACAAGAGGAAGTTCCCGCAAAACTTATTGCTTTAGAGGGTGACAGAGCACAGATAGTATTTGACAGTCCCCTTGCATTTGTGGCGCCCGGCCAATCTGTAGTTCTTTATGACGGTGACTTAGTGGTTGGAGGCGGAATAATCAGCGAAACACAGTCTTAATCATATATTGATAATACCTGTTTTCACATAAAGTTTTTTAAAAAATTCTTATTGACAGAGAGAAAAACTGACGTTATAATTAAAACATAGTAAACCAATATGAATAATAATATTAAGGAGGGGCCAATATGAAAATAGCCCGGAATCTTACAGATCTTATAGGTAGTACACCTCTTTTAAGACTTTCAAATTTTGAGAAATCAGAAAATCTGGATGCTGAAATCATCGGGAAACTGGAATATTTTAATCCCCTGGGAAGCGTCAAGGACAGAATTGGCTATGCTATGATTAAAGATGCAGAGGATAAGGGACTTATAAATAAAGATACAGTTATAATAGAACCTACCAGTGGAAATACAGGTGTTGCACTTTCTTTTGTGGCTGCCGCCAGAGGGTATAGACTCATTATTACATTGCCGGATACTTTTAGTATTGAGAGAAGAAATCTGATGAAAGCCTTAGGTGCCGAGCTGGTATTGACTCCGGGAGTTGAAGGTATGGCAGGAGCTATTAAGAAGGCAGAAGAGCTTGCTAAGGAAATTCCCAATTCTTTTATACCTCAACAATTTGAGAATCCGGCAAACTCTGAAATCCACAGGAAGACTACTGCTGAGGAAATTTGGAGAGATACTGACGGGCATGTCGACATTTTTGTTGCAGGTGTTGGAACGGGTGGTACTATAACCGGGGTTGGAGAAGTACTTAAAGAAAGAAATTCTGCTGTAAAAATAGTGGCAGTTGAGCCTGAAGACTCACCTGTTTTATCAGGTGGACAAAAAGGCACCCATAAGATACAGGGAATAGGCGCCGGCTTTATTCCAAAAGTTCTGAACATGAAAGTGCTTGATGAAATTATCAGAATAAAAAATGAAGAAGCTTTTACTGCGTCCAGAAAGCTTGCCAAAACAGAAGGCCTGCTTGTGGGAATATCAAGCGGTGCAGCCATTCATGCGGCAGAAGTTTTGGCAAAAAGACCTGAAAATAAAGGCAAAAGAATAGTAGTTGTGCTTCCTGATACCGGGGAACGTTATCTTTCTACAGCATTATTTGCAGATGAGTAGCAGACTAAAGACTCTCTTTTAATCTAAGCAGTGCGTCTGTAGAATAACCTCTGATGATGAACAGCTCAAGATTATTATTAATCTCCTGAACTGTTGAATTATTTTCCTCAACAAGGGCATTAAGAATATCTGAAGCCTCATCATAGTAATTATTGCAAAGAAGGCTATAAGCATAAATATGTCTGATGAAGGAGTCCGTGGGATTGCT
>JAAYTR010000292.1 GCA_012523685.1 Clostridiaceae bacterium
GAGAGCAACGGGAAAAACTATGTATATTCTGGATGAACCAACAACAGGCCTTCATATAGCCGATGTAGATAAGTTAATTGATGTATTGCAGAAGCTGGTGGATGCAGGCAACAGTGTTGTTGTTATAGAACATAATCTGGAAGTAATAAAAACAGCAGATTATATTATTGATTTAGGGCCCGAGGGGGGCGATGAAGGTGGCCGGGTGGTAGCTGCCGGAACTCCTGAGGAAGTAGCTGAATCAGATAAATCATATACTGCACAATTTCTCAGGAAGGTTATCTGACGAAATTATATAAATATTAAGGATATAATTAGCTATAGTTGGGTAAGTAAAATGTAAACCAAAGAATACGGAGGTGCAGATATGATACAGGTAAAAGACCAAATATATCATTTGGGTCTTAGGGATTGGGAATTGAGGAACTTTCATGGGCATGAGCTTTCAACATTCAACGGATCAAGCTACAATTCTTATCTTATAAGAGACGAGAAAACCGTTTTGGTTGATACAACATGGGGACCCCGTTCGAAACAGTTCATGGATATATTAAGTAAGGAAGTAGAGATAGATAATATTGATTACATTATTATCAATCATGCCGAACCGGACCATTCGGGAGCATTGGTTGATATTCTCGAAAAGCGGCCTGATATCCCAATATATTGTACAGCTAAAGGTGCAGATATTATTAAAAAACAATATCATAAGGAGTGGAATTTCAGAGCAGTCAAGACCGGAGATACTCTTAATATCGGGCAATACGAGCTGGTTTTTGTTGAAATGACCATGATTCATTGGCCGGACAGCATGATGACCTTTGTTAAGGGACCAAATGTGCTGCTCTCCAATGATGCTTTCGGGCAGCACTTTGCAGGAGCATCCATATTTGAGGACGAAAATGATGAGTGTGTAGTAATGCAGGAAGCAATGAAATACTATGCGGGAATACTAACACCTATGTCGGCTCTGATAAAGAAGAAAATAGATGAAGTTCTTACCATGAATCTTCCCATAGAAATGATTGCTCCAAGCCATGGATCAATATGGAGGAAGAATCCTCTCAGAATTGTCGAAAACTATGCAAAGTGGTCGGACAATTATGATGAAGGCTATGTTTCGATTATATATGACACAATGTATGATGCAACAAAGAAGATGGCTGATGCAATATCAGGAGGGCTTGAAAGTAAGGGGATACTATGCAAGCAGTTCAACTGCTCATTATCCGATATGAGTGATTTAATAACCGATATATTCAAATCAAAGGGTATTATAGTAGGAAGCTGTACTGTCAACAATGGTTATTTGCGCTCGATTGCCGCTTTAATAGGCGAAATAAAGGGGTTAAAGTTCAAAAATAAGGTGGGAGCTGCCTTCGGAAGCTACGGATGGAGCGGAGAAGCTCATAAAAAGATACACAAGGAGCTTGAAGAAGCCGGAATCAAAATGGTTCATGAACCCATCGGAATCAAATATCAGCCGTATGAGGATGAACTTGAAGCCTGCTTCCAGCTCGGGCGGGAGTTTTCAGCTTACATCAGATAGATACGGAGCATAGCGCCCCCACTGTCATCCTATGTTAGGGTTAGTATACACCCATGGGACACGGGGATAGGGGCCTTGCCCCACCGGTTTGTTGCCTGTAGAGTGAGTCAAATGCGCCGCTCCGTGAATCCATCCGGGATTCACATCGCATAGCTTCGCAATCCATGCTTCGCTGCACTCATTCTTTATTGTTATTTTCATAATGTGAGGTAGACTTATATGTTAAAAAAATTAAGATTATTTGTCATTATAGCTGTTGTCCTTGTTTTAGCTGTTCCTTTTAATGCCTGTCAAAGACTTAATGGAAGATCAGAGGACACAATCAGAGAAGAAAAAGAGCATAATGAGGAGAATAATGGCAAGGGCGATAAGGAGGCTGAGCCGGCGAACCCTATGGCGGAAGGTGATGATAATCTGATACCGGTTGCCATGAACAACGGCTTTGATGTTGTTTATGGTTTTACAGACATAACAGGCAAATTTGTGATCGAACCACGCTTTAAAGCAGCTCAGCCTTTTTTTGAAAGCGGAATAGCACCTGTATCTGAATCAGGCGGCAAAACAGGTCTTATAGATAAAACCGGGAAATATATAGTTGAACCACAATGGGATTACCTTTATTACAATGAAGAGTTATTCATAGGATCCGATTATGAAAACTATTTAAGTGCTGTTTTTGACAAAAACGGCAGGATGTTGTTTCAGAGGGAAGGATACATTGCTGCATACAGCGAAGGTTTATCTCCATTGTACAGTGATTATGAGAGAGGCTATCTGGATACATCAGGGAATCTTGCTCTGAAACTTGATTATGAGGCTCTGGATGTTTTTAAAAACGGTATAGCTGAGGTAGCTTTGGAATACTTCGGACCATCCCATTATATCGATAAGAATGGCAATGATCTTACTGATACTGTTTCTTCGGGCTTGAGAATGTATAAAAATGAAGAAAATAATCTTTTTGGTTTTAAGAATGAGCAGGGCGATATAGTAATAAATGCTGAATATTATGGTGCAAGCCCGTTTCTGAATGGGTATGCGGTTGTATGTGTAGAATACGATTCATACAATTTAGGATACGGAATTATTGATACTGCAGGTAATAAAGTGCTGGAGCCCAGGTATTGCAGAATAGAAAGACTTAATAACGGACTTATTGCGGTAGGGGAGGAGATTGATACTGACAGCTATACATATGTTCCGGTACCGTATTTTGATTACTGCAAGAAAGCGCTTTTTACACCTGATTTAAAGAAATCTACCGATTTTATATTAAATTCGGTGTCGCATTTTGACAATGAATACGTATGTGTTAATGATGATAACTCAGTTTATTTTATCAACAAAGATCTGGAGCAGGCCAGGGAGCTTCCAAAATTATCGGGCAGAGGGTCGTTTGTTAAGGACGGAGAATTACTCCGCGGATATTTAAATGGTAAGCTGTCCGTATACGATGCAAAAGGGAATCTTCTTGTACAGGACAGTGGTGATATTGAACTGGGAGACGGGATATTATCAACAAAGCAGGTTGAACTGCCTAATCCGGCAGCTACTTTCTTTTATCCGGTTATATCAGGGTTAAAAGATAAATCAACAGAGAAAAAGATTAACGATACAATCTATTATGAATTGGTAGAATCTTATAAAGATTTTGACAGATTCAACGGGCCGGAAGACACACTCTATGTGCACAGCGATTATATGATTACTAAGGAGAAAAACCTTATTTTAATAGACCAGAATATATATACTGACTATTTGGGGGCTCAACACGGTTATTCCTACAGAAATACGATTTATGTTGATTCAAAAACAGGAGCGAGGTATGACCTGGATGACCTGTTTAAGAAATATTCCGGTGCCTGGGACTTTTTAAGCGGGGCTGTAACAAAACAGATACATGAGAGAATGGATGAGATGGGGTATTTTGTAAATGAAATGATTATTACACCGGATACTTCGTTTGCATTAAAACGGGATGGTATATCAATATATTATGCTGAAGGAGATATAGCAGCTTACGCAGCAGGAATGCAGGAGTTTTTTGTTCCATTTTCAGACTTAAATGAGTATATTGATACCCAAGGTGATTTCTGGAATGCCTTTAAATAATTTATTTTAGTGAAAACGCAGGTTATATGGAGTCAGGCAGTTTTTAGTTGTTGCCTGACTCTTACTGTGCCTTACTTCTCAGCCAATAATCCTTTTGAGACAGCTTCATCAATAAGCTGGGATGCAAATTCCCATAGTTCCGGTGCACCTTCTCCTATATGATGGTTACGCTCTACCACCTGTTCTTTTGTTATATTATGCTCCCGCCATGTTCCTCCGTTGTTAAGATAATTAAGCATCACAGGCTGCAGTCTGTCCAGTGCAGCAGCATACTTGGCCTCGGGGGTTTCCATGGCCTCAAATTCTTCCCAAAGCCCTTTAAGCTCCCTGGTCTGGTCTTCGGGAAGTAAGCCGAAAATGCGCTCAGCTGCTTTTTGTTCACGCTCAAGTTTATCCTTACCTGCTGCTGTATCGTAGCAGAAGGTATCCCCGGCATCTATCTCAACAATATCATGGACTATACACATCTTCATTACTTTAAGGATGTCTATTTTATCCGCCTTGGAATATTCGCTTAAGAGAAATGCCATCAGAGCCAAATGCCAGGAGTGCTCGGCATCATTTTCTCTGCGGGAGCCATCGTGAATCTTAGTCATTCTGAAAATATTTTTTATCTTATCCACCTCTAAAATAAACTGAATCTGTTTTTTTAATCTTTCATCTGCCATTCTGCATCATCCTCATCTTTCTGCGTATTAAAGATATTATAGCACTATCTGAAAAAAGATATAATAACAGGATTTCCGGTTTTTATGTGAATTTCAGAACGATATTATCACTGTGTTTTCTTCAGCAGGCGATATTGACTATTGAGATTGAATTATATTGTACGTAAGTTTATAATTAATGCTAATATATTAATAATTGTTAGCATAGCGGAGCCAGCCGGTGTAAAAGGGGATACAGGATCTTGCGGATAAATGCATAAAAAAAAGCCAAACCACCGGGGGGTTGGATTCTGGTTTGGCCCAAAGTGTTAATGATAAATAAATTAACGGATTAATTTATTTATGCATTGCCTATATTAACTTATTCGGATTGAATGGTAAATGATTCCCCTAAAATATTTTTTTATGAAGAAACTTTAAAATAGCATAATAAAAGGGTTTGGTCATCACAGAAAAAAGTGTTCGTCAAAATATTCAGCTAAAATATTACCCTTGTCGAAATAAAGCGAATTGAGGAAAATTATTATGAAAACTAATTACAGACAGGAACTAAAAGACGCCCGCAGAATAGTGGTAAAGGTAGGAACATCAACGCTGACCCATGAAAATGGCAGAATGAATTTCACCAGAATGGATCGTTTGGCCATGACATTATCAGAGCTGATGAACGAGGAAAAAGAGATAATTTTAGTTTCTTCCGGGTCAATTGGTGTCGGTATGGGCAAATTTAACTTAAAAAAACGGCCTGCAGGTATGGGAATGAAACAGGCATTGGCTGCTGTCGGGCAGTGTGAGCTTATGAACATCTACAGCCGGCTTTTTGCCACTTATAATCAAACGGTAGCCCAGATGCTTCTGACAAAACCCGATATTAATGACGAAGTAAGAAAGATCAATGTCTTGAACACCTTTAAAAACCTATTGGATCTAGGCGTTATTCCAATAGTCAATGAAAATGACACCGTATCTGTTGATGAGATAAAAAGCCTGATGATGTTCGGGGATAATGATACTCTTTCAGCTGTTGTGACAAGGCTTGTCGAAGCAGATTTGCTAATCATCCTGTCGGATATTGATGGATTATATGACTCTAACCCCAATGAAAATAAGGAATGTCATCTTATTTCTGTTGTTGAGACCATTGACGATTCAATACGCAATTGTGCAGGAAAATCGGGGTCAAAGCGTGGAACCGGCGGTATGATAACAAAACTCGATGCCGCGGAAATAGCAACCGGTGCAGGAGCAAATATGGTCATAGCAAACGGGGCCGATCCGGCAATAATCCAGAGAATACTTAGCGGTGAAGAAACAGGAACACTTTTTGTACGAAAACCCAGAAATAAAAATTGAATCATTGCATAATTTAAGGGCAGAAAAACAGTTTTCTGCCCTTAAATGTAATTAAAATTAACCGTTTACTTTGTCTTTTAAAGACTTGCCTGCTTTAAAAACAGGAGCTTTTGAAGCCGGAATATCGATGGTTTCTTTTGTCTGAGGATTGCGGCCTTTTCTTGCGGCTCTGTTCTTTGTTTCAAATGTTCCGAAACCTACAAGAACGACCTTTTCATCTCTTGCCAAAGATTCTTCGACAACATTTACAAAAGCATCAATAGCAGCCTCGCTATTCTTCTTTGTAAGACCTGAATATTGTGCAACAGCACTTATCAGTTCAGCTTTATTCATTAGGATTACCTCCTGCACAAGAATTTCGTCACTATTGTATAACGCGATATGCATAAAGTCAAGCATTACGGCGGTTTTCCCGCAATAACGCATATAATTTGATTCTGATCCCTAAAAAGTATATAATACTTTATATGAAAGGGTTTGAAAACATATATGGAGGAGTCCGAATGGCTGATCTCTATTTTTTTGTTCCCAAAGAAAAAATTGAAGATGTAGTTGATTGTGGTCTTAAATTGTCGGAATGGTATGATCGTGAATTAATACTTCCCGGAATGAATGAAAGTAAAAAGGTATTAAAAGCCCTTTTAAACCCCAGAGACGACACAAAATTGCTGAAAGACACAAATTACCAGTGTGTCCGCCTGCAAGTAGAACTGGATTATTGCTGGGTCTCTGACTCAACACTCTATCAGATGGGTCTGGAAGATTCCCGGACCCTGGAACTGTATTCTAATAATATTGTTCCTTTAAAAGATTATTGTTTCGGTACCTTCAGAAACCCTGAAGTGCTCGTTACAACATCTGTTTTACCAGAGTATATCAAGGTTGCCGGAGTTGCTTTGGACACCCCCTTGTTGTATGAAAACTCTGAGAATTTGTACCTGGTAAATCTCAGAGAGAAGTATGAGGAGTTGTATAACGATTCAGGAAATCATCTTCTATATGCCTTTTTTACATATCTTGAAACTAAGGGTAAGGTAATACGGCATGAGGATAAAGAGCATAAGAATGTTATTTTCTTTTATACCGACAGCAGCGGGTACACCGTGCTAAGAATTCCATAAGGAGTGAAAACCGATTGTCTGAGTTGGAAGATCCCTCTGTAAAAATATTAAAACTGCTTAAGAGGGCAAAAAATCAATATGTATCCGGGGAAGAGCTGAGCAGTATATTAGGAATGAGCCGCACAGCTATCTGGAAACGTATGGATTCAATAAAAGAAGAAGGATTTAATATTGAGGCTGTTACCAGGAAAGGTTATCGTCTGATTACGGAAGAGGACGAATACGGCATAAACTATCCCTATGGGAAATTAGCTGTTCAGAGCGAAGTAACCGGATCTGTTATTGGACAGAATCTAAAATTTTTTCAGGAAATTGATTCTACTAATAAGGTTCTTAAAAAAATGGCCGCTGAGAATGCACCTGAAGGCACTGTCGTAATATCTGATATGCAGAGCGAAGGAAGGGGAAGAAGGGGAAAGGCCTGGATGTCGGCACCAAATCTGGGGATATGGATGTCAGTTTTATTAAGGCCAAATCTTCATCCCAGTTCGGTTCAAACACTGACCCTTGCGGCATCAGTGGCTGTGATGCGAGCTTTAGAACCGTTGAAAATTGAGGGGATGGGCATAAAGTGGCCAAACGATATTCTCATAAATGGGAAAAAAGTCTGCGGGATACTTACAGAGCTTTCGGCAGAGGCGGAGAAGGTAGATTGGGTTGTTTTAGGGATAGGTCTTAATGTTAATCACATAAAGCCGGATTTCCCGAATGATATTGCTTCTATTGCCACATCGCTCAGAATGAATATCAATAATTGCACCGGGCTTGATCGTAGTGTGATAGCTGCCAGTATAATAAATGAAACAGAAAAGGTATACCGGGGCTTTATTGAAAAAGGCTCGTCCTGGATTGTCGAAGAATGGAAAAAACGTAATATTACACTCGGTAATAATATAAAGATTATTAGTCAGCAAGGCGGTTTTAATGCCGAGGCGCTTGACATAACAGCAGAGGGCAAGCTTATTGTGAAAGATGAAGACGGAAAGATTCACGAAATTCTTTCAGGTGAGATTTCGCTTAGAGAAATTGATTAGAAATGTCATATTTTATATTTTTGCCATGTAGGTTAAAATGTTTAATATAATGAGACTATAAACGGAGGATTTTATGGAACAAAACCCAAATAATCAACAGAAACACAGCACCCGGAATAACAATACGAGGACAGGGAACAGCAAACCTTCAGAAAAAAATAAACGCTATTCTCAAAGCCATAATATTAATAGTGAGGAGAATAATGTTATGAAGAAGGAAGGACCTATGAATGATGATCGTATAAAAGTTCGTGACAATATAAAGTATGGGGCAAAAGGCAGAGAGCAAAAACAAACAGAAAAGCATGCCAAATCATATCAGAACAGATCATATAAATCCAATCCGGGAGCTTCTTCAGGTGGAAATTCCAGGTATGGGCGCAATGCCTCAAGAGGCAAAAACCACTGCGAGGTATTAGGAAAAGGTATTACATCAAAACGTATTGAAACGGTTGAGGACATCCAGGCTGATATTGAAAGAATTGAAAAGGACATTCAATTTGAAATCAAGCAGATAAAAGCCATAAAGCTGGGCATATAAAGGGGAGTAAATATGCTTTTAGCTATTGATGTGGGTAATACGAACAGTGCGATAGGTGTATATCAGGGTGATACTCTTGTGGGAAATTGGCGGGTTTCTACAACAAAAGAACGTACCTCTGATGAAACCGGTATGCTTTTGATATCAATATTGCAGCATGCCGGTATTAGTCCGGCACAGGTAAAGGACGTTATTATGTGTTCGGTAGTTCCGCCTGCCATGCATTCTATTATTAATGCCATAAAGAAATATTTCAGAATAAATCCGATTTTAGTGGAACCAGGGATTAAGACGGGAATTAATATTAAATATGAAAATCCGCGAGAAGTGGGAACCGATAAAATTGTAAATGCGGTAGGTGCATTAAAGCTTTACGGCGGTCCAGTGATAATTGTGGATTTTGGAACAGCAACAACATTTTGTGCGGTAAATCGCAAGGGCGATTATTTGGGCGGAATAATCAGTCCGGGTATAAAAATCTCAGCTGAAGCTCTTTTCAATAAAGCTTCCATGCTTCCCCGTATAGAAATTAACAAACCTAAGCATATTATTGGAAGAACTACAGTAAACAGCATGCAATCAGGGATATTTTACGGGTTCGTCGGACAGACAGATTATATTGTCAGATTAATGAAGAAAGAGATGTCCGGGGATAATATCAAGGTTGTTGCTACGGGAGGTATGGCTAATCTTATTGCATCGGAATCAACTATGATAGATGAAGTTAATACCCTTCTAACCTTAGAAGGACTAAAGGCTATTTATCAAATGAATTCTATTGTTTGACCCTAATAATGCACAGAATAATGAGAAATCAGGAGTAACATCGAGTTTGAGAGAGATATTTTATAATTTTGCACGAAGATATCCAAATATCAGGCAAAATCATCCATCATCCTCGTTTGATTCTATATGAAAAATTGTTTAATATTGTATTAGCACTCATTTGAGGTGAGTGCTAACAAGAAAAATTACCCGTGATTCGGGAAAAAATAAGGAGGTTTACCTATGAATATTAAGCCACTAGCAGAAAGAGTTGTTATTAAAATGCTGGAAGCAGAGGAAACGACCAAGAGTGGTATTGTGCTCCCCGGTACAGCAAAAGAGAAGCCACAGGTAGCAGAAGTTATTGCTGTAGGCCCTGGAACCAATGATGTAAAAATGGAAGTTAAGGTAGGGGACAAGGTGCTTATCAGCAAATATGCCGGTACCGAAGTAAAATTAGACGGTAATGAATATACAATTGTTAAGCAAACTGATATCCTTGCAATAGTTGAGTAATAGGAGGTAGAAGATATGGCTAAAGATATTAAGTTCAGTGAAGATGCCAGAAGAGCCCTGGAAGCAGGTGTAAATAAGCTGGCTAATACAGTAAAAATCACTTTAGGTCCAAAAGGCAGAAATGTTGTACTTGATAAAAAATTTGGATCTCCCCTCATAACAAATGATGGTGTAACTATAGCTAAAGAAATTGAACTGGAAGACCCATTTGAAAATATGGGTGCTCAGCTTGTTAAAGAAGTAGCTACAAAGACCAATGATGTTGCCGGTGATGGTACAACCACGGCTACATTACTCGCTCAGGCAATTATTCGTGAAGGCCTTAAGAATGTTGCGGCCGGCGCTAACCCGATGATTCTCAAGAAGGGTATTCAAAAGGCAGTTGATACTGCTGTTGAAGGTTTTGCCGAAATATCACAGAAAGTTAAAGGCAAGGAAGATATTGCCCGCGTTGCTTCTGTTTCATCCAATGACGAAGAAATAGGAAAATTAATTGCAGACGCTATGGAAAAGGTAACCAACGACGGAGTTATCACTGTTGAAGAATCCAAGACCATGGGCACAAGCCTTGAACTGGTTGAAGGTATGCAATTTGACCGCGGTTATGTATCCGGCTATATGGTTACTGATACAGATAAGATGGAAGCAGTTTTGGAAGATCCATACCTGCTTATTACAGATAAGAAAATTTCAAATATCCAGGAAGTCCTACCTATCCTTGAACAAATTGTTCAGCAAGGAAAGAAACTTGTTATCATTGCAGAAGATGTTGAGGGTGAAGCTCTTGCAACCTTAATCGTAAACAAATTGCGCGGCACCTTTACTTGTGTAGCCGTTAAAGCTCCCGGCTTCGGCGACAGAAGAAAGGCTATGCTTCAGGATATTGCCATTCTTACCGGTGGTCAGGTAATTACCGAAGAGCTCGGATTAGATCTTAAAGAAACAACAATTGACCAATTGGGTCGTGCAGAGAAAGTTATTGTTCAGAAAGAGAATACAATTATCGTTGGCGGCAATGGTGACGATAAGGCTATTCGCGACAGAATCAATTCTATTAAATCTCAAATTGAAGAAACCACATCTGATTTTGACAGAGAGAAGCTTCAGGAAAGACTTGCAAAGCTTTCAGGCGGTGTAGCTGTTATTCAGGTTGGTGCTGCAACCGAGACAGAAATGAAGGAAAAGAAACTACGTATAGAGGACGCTTTAGCAGCAACCCGTGCAGCTGTTGAAGAAGGTATCGTATCCGGTGGCGGAATAGCATTTGTAAATGTTATATCAAGAGTTAAGAAGGTTGTTGACAGCCTTAGCGGAGACGAGAGAACCGGTGCTATGATAATAGCAAAAGCATTAGAAGAGCCTGTAAGGCAAATTGCTATTAACGCAGGCCTGGAAGGTTCAGTAATATTTGATAAGGTTCTCAGCAGTGAGCTTGGTATCGGATTTGATGTTATCAGTGAAAAATACGTTAATATGATTGAAGCCGGTATTGTGGATCCTGCCAAGGTTACCCGTTCAGCTCTGCAAAATGCTGCATCAATAGCATCTATGGTTCTGACAACTGAAAGTCTTGTAGCAGATAAGCCGGAGAAGCCTGATCCTGCAGCAGCGGCTGCAGCAATGGGTGGCGGAATGCCTGGCATGATGTAATGCGATAGATTAAAATATTCATAAATAAAGACCTCTAAAAAAGCTGTTTGGCAAGACGATTTATCGTTTTGCAAACAGCTTTTTTGCATCTGTTAAGAATAATGCGAACTAAATTGTCATTCTGAACGGAGTGAAGAATCTTTTTTGTGTTAAACAGGGGAGCGGCTGTAGACTGCTGCGATTTAGCGCTCCATCTTCAACATCCAGTTTCCAGTCGCGCTCGCTACGCAATCCATGCTTCGCTTTAAATCGCAGCAGCCACGCCGCTTAATTCTGTTTATACAATTAAATATTGAAATTAGTATATATAAAATTTTTCGTACAGTCTGGCTAACAGTGTCATTCTGAGCAGAGCGTAGCCCTTCCCTGTCACTCTGAGCGAAGCCGAAGGATCTAAATGATAATAGCTATGCAAATGGTATGTGTATAAATAATGCACAAAAATAAATACATAACTTTGATAATTTTTTGTCAATCCACTAATATACATGAGAAAACAATATTGTTAAAATTATAACAAGGATAAGAATAACTGCCTGACTAAATAATCATAAAAAATACAACGGCATTATTTTTTACCTCAAATCGTTAAAATATTAACAATCACGAAACAGTCATAAGGCACAGCTAAGTAACACAAGAAGAGCAAATCTGGATAAATTCAGCAAGAAGGAGAGATGAGTATGAATAGGAATCAAACCAGAGAACCAATTGATGGAGTAGAAAAACTGGAAAAGGCACTGGCAAGACTTAGAGAAGCCCAGAAGATATTTGCAACATACTCCCAGGAGCAGGTTGACAAGATTTTTCTGGCAGCCGCATCAGCTGCTAATAAGGAGAGAATTCCCCTTGCAAAAATGGCGGTTGAGGAAACAGGAATGGGTGTTGTTGAGGACAAGGTTATAAAAAACCATTATGCCGCAGAGTACATATATAACGCCTACAAGAATGTTAAGACTTGTGGAGTTATTGAGGAGGACAAGGCTTTTGGTATAAAGAGAATAGCTGAGCCGGTTGGCGTTTTAGCAGCTGTTATTCCTACAACCAACCCTACATCTACAGCAATATTCAAAACACTTATTGCTCTTAAAACAAGAAACGGTATTATGATCAGCCCGCATCCAAGGGCAAAAAAATGTACTATTGAAGCATCAAGAATCGTATTGGAAGCCGCTGTTAAAGCAGGTGCTCCTGAAGGCATTATTGATTGGATTGATGTTCCTTCTCTGGAAATGACAAATATGGTTATGAGGGAAGCCGATCTTATTCTTGCTACCGGTGGGCCGGGTATGGTAACTGCTGCTTATTCCAGCGGTAAACCGGCTATCGGCGTAGGTCCCGGAAATACACCGGCGATTATTGATGAATCAGCTGATATTCTTCTTGCAGTTAACTCGATTATTCATTCCAAGACCTTTGACAATGGCATGATTTGTGCTTCAGAGCAGTCTGTTATTGTACTTGATAAGATATATAAAGAGGTTAAGGAAGAGTTTAAGACCAGAGGCTGCTACTTCTTGAACAAAGCAGAACTTGATAAAGTAAGAAAGACCATAATTATAAATGGTGCATTAAATGCTAAAATAGTAGGCCAGCCTGCATACAAAATTGCAGAACTTTCAGGATTTACAGTTCCGGAAAGCACCAAAATCCTAATAGGTGAAGTGGAAAGTGTGGAACTTTCTGAAGAATTTGCTCATGAAAAATTGTCACCCGTTCTTGCTATGTACAAGGCAAAAACTTTTGCCGACGCACTTGATAAAGCCGAGCATCTGATAGCAGACGGTGGATATGGCCACACAGCATCTGTTTATCTTAATCCGTTAACCCAGCAGGCAAAGTATGATGAATTTACAGCCAGGATGAAAACATGCAGAATTTTACTGAATACACCTTCATCTCATGGAGGCATCGGCGATTTATACAATTTCAGGCTGGCTCCGTCTTTGACCCTCGGCTGCGGTTCCTGGGGCGGAAATAGTGTATCGGATAATGTTGGTGTAAAACATCTTTTAAACATTAAAACGGTCGCTGAGAGGAGAGAGAATATGCTGTGGTTCAGGGCACCTGAAAAGGTATATATTAAGAAAGGCTGTCTGCCTGTTGCTCTTGACGAGCTTAAAACCGTTATGGGCAAGAAAAAGGTATTCATTGTAACTGACAATTTCCTGTACAACAATGGTTATACAAAACCGGTTACTGAAAAATTAGATGAGATGGGCATTAAGCATACTACATTCTATGATGTGGCTCCCGACCCGACCTTAGGGTGTGCTAAAGAAGGCGCTAAGCTTATGAGCACCTTTGAACCTGATTGCATAATTGCTCTGGGCGGTGGCTCAGCCATGGATGCGGCAAAAATTATGTGGGTTATGTACGAGCATCCTGAAGCTGATTTTATGGACATGGCAATGCGCTTTGTAGACATAAGAAAACGTGTTTATGCATTCCCGAAAATGGGTGATAAGGCATACTTTATAGCTATACCCACAACTGCCGGAACAGGCAGCGAGGTTACACCTTTTGCGGTAATTACCGATGAGACAACAGGAGTTAAATATCCTCTGGCCGATTATGAGCTCATGCCTGATATGGCTATTGTTGATGCTGATTTGATGATGAACGCACCCAAGGGATTAACCGCAGCATCGGGAATAGATGCTGTAACTCACGCGATTGAAGCATATGTTTCAATGCTTGCAACTGATTATACAGACAGCCTGGCTTTAGGCGCATTGAAAATAATATTTGATTATCTGCCAAAGGCTTACGAAAACGGACCTGACGATCCTGTTGCCAGAGAGAAGATGGCCAATGCTGCAACTATGGCCGGAATGGCATTTGCAAACGCATTTTTGGGTGTATGTCACTCAATGGCTCATAAACTTGGTGCATTCCATCACCTGCCCCATGGTATAGCCAATGCATTGCTTATAAATGAAGTTATTAAGTTTAATGCAGTGGAAGCTCCGACTAAAATGGGTACATTTTCCCAGTACGATCATCCGCACACCCTTTCCAGATATGCAGAAGTTGCCGATTATATAGGTGTAAAGGGTAAAACAGATGAAGAAAAGCTTGAAAATCTGATTAAACATATAGAAGAACTTAAAGAAAAAGTTGGTATTAAAAAGACTATAAGGGACTATGGTATCGACGAGAAAGTATTTTTGGATTCTCTGGATGAGATGGTTGATCAGGCCTTTGACGATCAGTGCACAGGTGCGAATCCGCGTTATCCGCTTATGAGCGAGATTAAGCAAATGTATCTTAACGCTTATTACGGAACCAGTCAGAAAGTATAGGAGGGGAAAGATATGAAGCTGGACAAAATAATTGCCGTAAGGGCAGATAAAAAAGTATACAGGGATGGGGACCTCGCCATCAAAGTATTTGATGAAGGCTATTCAAAGGCAAACATCCTCAATGAAGCCCTTAATCATGCAAGGGTTGAGGAAACCGGGCTTCACATTCCAAAGCTTATTGAGGTAGGAATGGTTGAAGGAAAATGGGCCATTGTTACTGAATTTATTGAAGGTGTAACTCTGGCGCAGTTAATGGAAGAGAACCCTGAGAAATATGATGAATATCTGGAGCTTTTTGTTGATTTACAGATGACAGTCCATGCTCAGAAAGCACCTCTCCTGAACAAACTTAAAGATAAAATGCACAGAAAAATTTCTGAGACCGGACTGGATGCTACTACCCGCTACGAGCTGCACACCCGTCTTGAGGCAATGCCTACGCATAAGAAGGTTTGCCATGGTGACTTTAATCCTACAAATATAATAATTAACAATGAAGGCATACCATATATTCTTGACTGGTCCCATGCCACACAGGGAAATGCCAGTGCCGATGTGGCAAGAACCTACCTTCTGTTCTGCCTTGCAGGTGATACTAAAAATGGTGATAAATACTTGAATTTGTTCTGCAAAAAGAGTGATACCGCCAAGCAGTATGTACAAAAGTGGCTTCCTATAGTGGCAGCATCCCAATCCGTTAAAGGGAAACCCGAAGAAAGAGACTTTCTGCTTCATTGGGTCGACGTTGTTGATTACGAGTAATATATTTATCTTGAATTAAATAAATAATATGATTATAATTGTTGTACAATCAAATAATACATGACGGTGCATCCAGATGCTTAATAGGGAACAGGGTGAAAATCCCTGACTGTCCCAGCAACCGTGAAGCTGACGAAACGGCGAATACCACTGTAACAGGGTAAAATCTTTATGGGAAGGTGCCGGAGTAGGATGACGCATAGTCGGTAGACCTGCCGTTATGAGTGTTTCTTCTGGGGTTTAAGAGTTTGTATTTGGGATTTTTGTATGACTGTTTGCCCCGCATGTGCGGGGCTTTTTATTACACAAAAGAAGGTTTGGAAGAAACCATATTTTGATTGAATTAAAACGAAAGGGGTCTTTCAAATGAAAAAAATTCTGTCCGTTCTTCTTACAATTGCACTGGCTATTACATTTTCAGCCTGCGGATTACAGCCAAATACCCGTGGAGGAATAGCTTTAACCGACAGCAGAGGTGTTGAAATTACTCTAAGTAGAATACCTGAGAAAATTGTGTCGTTAATGCCATCTAATACTGAAATTTTATTTGCCTTGGGATGCGGTGAAAAAATAATTGCTGTCAGTGATTATTGCAACTTTCCTGAGGAAACCTCCGATATACCCAAACTCCCTACAGGGGAACAGCTCAGTATTGAGCAAATAATAGATTTAAGCCCCGACGCAGCTTTCATCGGGAAAATGACAGCCATGGATGATCAGGTATATCAACTGGAACAAGCGGGAGTAAAGGTGATAGTTACTGAGGCAAATAGTCTTTCTGAAACCTATGGGGTTATTGAGATGATAGGAACAGCAATGGGAAAAGAAAAGGAAGCCGCAGTTATTGTAAAAAACATGAGGGAAGGCTTTGAAAAGATTAAAAAAGATGTTGAGAATAATGTCGAATCCAAAGTATATGTGGAGGTTTCGCCGCTTGAATACGGACTTTGGTCATGCGGACAGAACACCTTTATTCAGGAACTGATAGAAATAGCGGGGGCAAAGAATATATTTGATGATATAGAGGGCTGGGCAGCGGTTTCAGAGGAACAGGTCATTGTCCGCAACCCTGATATTATACTTACTACTTCCAGCCCCCTTACAGGTATTGAAGATCCTGTGGGAGAAATTTCGTCAAGGGAAAACTGGAGTCAGATTGAAGCAGTTAAACACAACAGGATTGTTATGCTGGATGCCGACATGATAAGCCGGCCGGGGCCAAGACTTTTAGATGTTGCAAATGAACTTGTAAAGATTATTTATGAATAGAAAGTTAAGACTTCAAGGAACTAATGTATGATTTATGCAACCGTTAATAAAGAATTAAGGAAAGATTAAGATGAAGAATACAACATCAGGAAAAACCGGAAAGAAAACAGTTGCAGCCTCAATTATGGGGGGCTTTGGAGTGTTGCTGTTCATAGTTGTATTCTTCTTCTCTGTATCAACAGGAAGTGTAGGTTTTTCTTTTACTGATGTAGTAAGAGTGTTGGCCGGTTATCTGTTAGGTTTAGGTGATACTGGAGATATACCGGAGAGTTTAGTGACAATTATTATTAATGTTCGTCTGCCAAGAGTAATTTTGTCGGCTCTTGCAGGAGCCGCACTTTCCATTTCGGGAGCGGCAATGCAGGGATTACTGAAAAACCCGCTGGCCGATGGCTCTACTTTAGGAATTACCTCAGGAGGAGCACTGGGGGCGGTTATATCGATTGCAGCAGGTTTTAACCTTCCGTTCTTTCCAAATCTGGGACTGGTATTTATGAGTATATTGTTTTCTTTCTTGTCTTTAATTCTGATATTAACATTAACCTATAAAATCGATTATAATTTATCCAACCAGACTATAATTCTCAACGGTGTTATATTTTCTATGCTTGCAAGCAGCATAACCAGCCTGATTGTATCTTTGTCTGGAAATAATCTGAAACAGGTCGTTTTCTGGACTATGGGTTCATTTTCAGGAAGAGGCTGGTCATATGTTGTTCTGATGTTACCTTTCTTTGTGGCAGGTGCGGTCCCGTTATTATTTTTAAGCCGGGAGCTTGATGCCTTTTCCCTGGGAGAGGAGCAGGCCGAATATATAGGGGTTAATACAAAAAAAGTAAAATTGTTAATCCTGATTCTGGTGTCGGTTTTAACAGGTGTATCTGTAGCAGTCAGCGGCACAATAGGATTTGTTGGTTTGGTAATTCCTCATATGACAAGATTTATTGCCGGACCAAATCATAAAAAACTGCTTCCGGTCTCTGCTCTTTTTGGGGCGGGATTTCTTATGGCAACCGATTTACTGTCACGGACGATACTCAGTCCCGCCGAACTGCCAATTGGTGTGGTTACCTCGCTGATCGGCGCCATATTGTTTATTTATATTTTTTACAGCAGAACCGGAGTGAAAGGGTAGGATATGCTTAAAATAGAGGGCCTTTCGGTTAAAATAGGGAGGAAAAAGATTGTTGACAACGTATCCTTTGATTTAAAGGAGCATGATATTTTTATTGTGATGGGTCCCAACGGAGCGGGGAAGACCACTCTTTTTAAAGCCATTATGGGGACAATCCCGCATAGCGGAAAAGTATTCCTTGATAAGACCGACATAAAAACTATCAATAAAAAGGAATTAGCAAAAAGTATAGGTGTCCTCACCCAAAAGCATCAACCACGGTATGCTCATACTGTATATGATGTGGTAAGCCTTGGCAGATACGCTTATCAAAACAGTATATTCAGCAGTCTTGATAAAGAGGATAGAACAATAATAGATGAGGCGTTGAAAATAACAGGAATATATAGTATAAAGAATCAGTCTGTTCTTACACTGTCTGGCGGGGAACTGCAAAGGACATTCCTGGCCCAGCTTTTTGCCCAGAATCCCAGGATCCTTATTCTGGACGAACCGGCAAATAATCTGGATCTTAAATATCAAATAGCAATATTTGATATAATAAAAGAATGGGTAAAGGGGAAAAACAGAGCAGTTCTGGCTGCGGTTCACGACCTTAACACGGCCTATTCATACGGGAACAAGGCGCTTTTATTGAATGAAGGAAAGGTGTATGCCAAAGGTTCGGTGGATGAAGTACTTGCAAGAGACAATCTAAGGGATGTCTATAAGGTGGATGTGGTAGACTGGATGCAGAACCTTTTGAAACACTGGGAGTAATAATTATGGATCACTATTACAGCGAAAAACCTCAATCTGAAATACAGGAGCATAAGTTCAGCTATGAGATCAAAGGAATAGAGCTTGAATTTATATCAGTCAGCGGAGTTTTTGCATTCAGTCAAAAGGTGGATAAAGCTTCCCGCCTGCTGATTGAAAGTTTCAGACCTTCTGGAGCGAGAAATTTTGTTCTTGATATGGGCTGTGGCATAGGACCTGTTTCTTTATATATTAAAGCAAGGTATCCCCATCTTCAGGTTACAGCTGTTGATATTAATGAGCGTGCAGTTTCATATACTGAAAAGAATGCCAGGTTAAATAATCTAAGCATAGAAGCTATCAAAAGCGATCTTTACTCACAGCTTGAGGGAAGACTTTTCGGAGACATACTGTCCAATCCTCCTATAGCGGCAGGCAAAGCATTAAACACACGTCTGATTCATGAAGCCAGAAATCACCTGTTGAAAAACGGTGCTCTCTGGCTTGTGGCATATCATAATAAGGGTGGAGAAACCTTAAAGCGAATCATGAAAGAAGCCTTCGGCAATGTGGAAGACATAGAAAAAAAGGGCGGGATTCGAGTTTATCGCTCTGTATTTATGTAGAAAGACGAAAAACTCTTCCTTGTCATATCCTGGATTATAGCGGGGATACTGTTTGTAACAGGAGAGCTCAGGGAAACAACGAGTTTGCAGCATATTCTATAAATTTCAATTTTGTCTGATAAAAGTAAGCTTGACAATTTTAAAGTGTCGGTGATACAATAGTTGAGCGTGCGAACGTAATAGTTTGCATGTTTTTGTGTTGTGTAAATAATCAGGGAACAAATTAGGTCCGGAGGATTTACAGTGCTTGAATTATTGAAAAAGAAAGAAAAAGTCGTAGGTGTTAAACAAACTAAGAAAGCAGCAGAACAAGATAAACTGGAACTGGTTTTCATTGCGTCTGATGCAGATCAAAGGGTTGTTGAACCGATTAAGCAGCTTTGTGAGAGTAAAGGTATAAGTGTTCACATCACAGGCACAATGAAGCAGCTGGGTAAAGCAGCAGGCATTGATGTAGGAGCTGCAATTGCAGGTATACTACGTTCGTAAGAAATTAACGTAAAACGTTAATATATAAGATTAAATTAAGGAGGTGAAAAGCAGAATGCCAACATTTAACCAGTTGGTCAAAAAGAGCAGAGAGAAAGTTTTGTACAAATCAAACTCACCGGCTTTACAAATCAACATGAATACCCTGAAGAAGAAAGCCACTACATTGCACTCACCCCAAAAGAGAGGTGTTTGTACAGTAGTTAAAACTGTTACTCCCAAAAAACCTAACTCAGCTCTTCGTAAGGTTGCAAGGGTGCGCCTGACAAATGGTATTGAAGTAACCGCATATATTCCCGGTATCGGACATAACCTACAGGAACACAGCGTTGTTCTTATAAGAGGCGGTCGTGTAAAAGATTTACCGGGCGTAAGATATCACATTGTTCGTGGTTCCTTGGATACAGCAGGTGTTGCCAACCGCAAACAAGGCCGCTCAAAGTATGGCGCAAAACGCGCTAAAAAATAGTAGGATCTTAATTTTAAGAGCTGCTTGAAAAATTAATATTTGCAGGACGAATCAACGTGCAAGACGTTGTCAATATATATTTTGATGCGTTTCGCACTGACGGATCCGGGAATTGGATTCGAGTACCTGTGATACCGGGTAGAAGACCCGTAGTTATCATGCAAAGGAGGGAAGAAAAGTGCCGAGAAGAGGACATGTTCCAAAGAGAGAAATTTTGCCTGATCCGCTGTACAATGATAAGAGAGTATCAAAACTTATCAACAGTGTAATGCTGGACGGCAAAAAAGGTGTTGCGCAAAAAATTGTTTATGATGCTTTTGATATAATCAAGGAGAAGACCGGTAAGAATCCCCTTGAAGTATTCGAAGAAGCTATGAATAATATAATGCCCGTACTCGAGGTTAAAGCCAGAAGAGTCGGTGGTGCAACATACCAGGTTCCAATGGAAGTCAGACCTGAAAGACGACAGACTCTTGGTTTGCGTTGGCTTACTGGTTTTGCCAGAAAAAGAAGCGAACGTACTATGAAGGAAAGACTTGCCGGAGAAATACTGGACGCAACAAACAACTTGGGTGGAGCCGCTAAGAAAAAGGATGACACTCATAAGATGGCAGAGGCCAATAAGGCATTTGCTCACTACAGGTGGTAATTTAAAACGCAGCAAACATCGCACTACTACATCGGAAGGAGGGTATCGATGCCCAGAGAATTCAGCTTGGAAAATACACGCAACATCGGTATTATGGCACACATCGACGCAGGAAAAACCACCACAACTGAAAGAATTCTGTTTTATACCGGGCGTACACATAAACTCGGCGAAACCCACGAAGGTTCAGCTACTATGGACTGGATGGAGCAAGAGCAGGAAAGAGGCATTACAATTACCTCAGCTGCTACGACTGCTCATTGGAAGAATTGCCGGGTAAATATCATTGATACACCCGGGCATGTTGACTTTACAGTAGAGGTTGAACGTTCTTTACGCGTACTTGATGGATCAGTGACACTTTTTTGCGCGAAAGGCGGCGTAGAACCTCAATCAGAAACAGTTTGGAGACAGGCCGATAAATATGGAGTTCCGCGTATTGCTTATGTCAATAAAATGGACATAATGGGCGCCGACTTCTTTAATTGTGTTCAAATGATGAAGGACAGGCTACATGCAAACGCAGTGCCTATTCAGCTTCCTATAGGAAAGGAAGATCATTTTGAAGGCATTATCGATCTTGTTAAGAACAAAGCATACTATTACAGGGATAATCTGGGGCAACAGATTGATGAAACAGATATTCCCGAAGATATGAAGGAGCTTGTCGAAGAGTACAGGTTTAAAATGGTTGAAGCCATTGCCGAACTTGACGAGGAACTCCTGATAAAATACCTTGATGGAGAAGAATTAAGTGAAGACGAACTGAAGGCCGGTATCAGAAAGGCAACTGTTTCCACAAAGATTATTCCGGTAACATGTGGTTCTTCATACAGAAACAAAGGCGTACAAAAGCTTTTGGACTGTATAGTAGATTACATGCCGTCGCCAATTGATATTCCGGACATTACCGGTATTGTACCTGGCAGTGATAAGGAGGAAGCAAGACCTTCCTCTGATGATGCTCCGTTTTCGGCGCTGGCATTTAAGATTATGACTGATCCATATGTGGGAAGACTATCATTCTTTAGGGTATACTCAGGAACATTAAAATCCGGTTCTTATGCTCTTAATTCCACAAAGAATAAAAGAGAGCGAATAGGCCGCATCCTGATGATGCATGCAAATGACCGTAAAGATATAGATATTGTCTACTCAGGAGATATTGCTGCTGCAGTTGGTCTGAAAAACACCACAACCGGAGATACCTTGTGTGATGAAAATCACCCGATAATTCTGGAATCCATGGAATTTCCGGAACCTGTTATTAATGTAGCTATTGAGCCAAAGACAAAAGCAGGCCAGGAAAAAATGGCTATTGCCCTGCAAAAGCTTGCCGAAGAGGATCCAACCTTTAGAGTAACAACTAATCAGGAGACCGGGCAAACTATTATTGCAGGAATGGGCGAGCTTCATCTTGAAGTTATTGTTGACCGACTTTTGAGAGAATTCAAGGTCGAGGCGGCAGTAGGTAAGCCTCAGGTTTCATACAAAGAAACCATTCGCAAGACTGTTAAGGCAGAGGGTAAGTTTGTACGGCAATCAGGCGGAAAAGGCCAATATGGTCACTGTGTTATTGAAGTCGAACCCCTCGAAGCCGGGAAAGGTTACGAATTTGTCAATAAGATTGTTGGTGGTGTTATTCCCAAGGAATATATACCAGCAATCGACAATGGTATCCGCGATGCTATGAACAGTGGTGTAATTGCAGGTTATCAGGTTCTCGATATTAAGGTAACTCTATTAGATGGTTCATACCATGAGGTTGACTCATCAGAAATGGCATTTAAGGTAGCTGGTTCGATGGCATTTAAAGATGCTATGAAGAGAGCTGATCCGGTACTGCTCGAACCAATAATGAAGGTAGATGTAACAACACCCGATGATTATATGGGAGATGTTATTGGAGATCTTAACTCTCGCCGTGGTAAAATTGAGGGTATGGATGCAATTGCAGGAGCACAAAATATTCATGCATTTGTTCCACTTTCCGAGATGTTCGGGTATGCTACTGATCTTCGTTCCAGTACACAGGGACGTGCTGTATATTCTATGCAGCCATCACATTATGAACCGGTCCCTAAGAGTGTACAGGAACAAATAGTCGAGGGTAGAAATCCCAAGGCATGATACTGAAACTATTGATTTTACTAATTAATAATTGTATAATTTTGAATCATCAGTGATTCAAATGAAGGAGGTTTATTCC
Organism: Clostridiaceae bacterium; assembly: GCA_012523685.1. Classification (GTDB taxonomy): domain Bacteria; phylum Bacillota; class Clostridia; order DSM-8532; family DSM-8532; genus DTU059. Next base: position 22,961 of record JAAYTR010000292.1, read on the forward strand.
AAATGTCAAAGGCTAAATTTGAACGTACAAAGCCACACGTAAACATTGGCACGATAGGTCACGTTGACCATGGTAAGACATCTCTTACCGCTGCTATCACTAAGGTTCTTGCTTTAGGTGACCAAAATATTCAAGTTAGAGATTATGCTGCTATTGACTCTGCTCCAGAGGAGAGAGAAAGAGGTATTACCATCAACACTTCTCACGTTGAGTATGAGACAGCTAATCGTCACTATGCTCACGTTGACTGCCCTGGTCACGCTGACTATGTTAAAAACATGATCACTGGTGCAGCTCAGATGGATGGAGCTATTCTCGTTGTTTCGGCTGCTGATGGCCCTATGCCTCAGACCCGCGAGCATATTCTTCTTTCCCGTCAGGTTGGTGTTCCAAGTATTGTTGTTTTCCTTAACAAGTGTGACATGGTTGACGACGATGAGTTGATTGAGTTAGTTGAGATGGAACTTAGAGAGCTTCTTAATGAATGGGAATTCCCTGGTGACGACACACCTTTCATCAGAGGTTCTGCTCTTGAAGTACTGGAATGCGATTCAAATGATCCTAACCATCCCAAATATGCTTGTATTCATGAGCTTATGAAGGCTGTAGACGAATATATTCCTACACCGGCACGTCCTACAGATCTTCCTTTCTTAATGCCTGTTGAGGACGTTTTCACAATCACTGGTCGTGGAACCGTTGCTACCGGTAGAGTTGAGAGAGGAACCGTTAAAGTTGGCGACGAAGTTGAAATCGTTGGTTTGATGGATGAAGCCAGAAAAACAGTAGTTACCGGTGTTGAGATGTTCCGTAAAATTCTTGATTCTGCAGTTGCAGGCGATAACATCGGAGCTCTTCTCCGTGGCGTTCAGAGAACAGAAATCGAAAGAGGACAAGTTCTTGCTAAACCCGGTTCAATTACACCTCATACAAAGTTTACTGCACAGGTTTACGTTCTGACAGCTTCTGAAGGTGGAAGATCCAAGCCTTTCTTCTCCGGTTATAGACCACAGTTCTATTTCAGAACAACCGACGTTACAGGCAACATCAAGCTTCCTGATGGTGTTGAAATGTGTATGCCCGGTGACCACGTTACAATGGAAATTGAACTGATTACTCCTATAGCTATGGAAAAAGGTCTGAGACTTGCTATCCGTGAAGGCGGCAGAACTGTTGGTTCAGGTGCTGTTGTAGATATTTTAGGTTAATTATTAATAATAATTAAGTGCGATGAGAGGATATTCTCTTGTCGCACTTTTGTTCTGTGTCAATTTTTGACGTCGAACAGGATACAAAGGCTCTGACCAATTATTGAGGCAGAAGCCTTTTTGCAATATTTAATTAACTCTTTTTATGGCAGACAAATTACCATTAATTATACACTTCTTAATTATGGTATGATATAATTGTCCTCTGCATCCGAACATATGCACAACTAAAATATGGCAGATAAAGATAAAATGGTAAAAGTAACATTTGTAATCCATCTATACCGCCTTTATAATAATATTTGCCGTTAATGCTAAGGCCTTAGAGTATGAAAGGATGATATATATGCCAAAGCAGAGTAAGAAAAATATAACCTACAGCATCCCCATGCTTCCGCTAAGGGGAATTGTAGTTTATCCAAATATGATCCTCCATTTTGATGTGGGTAGATTAAAATCGATAAAGTCAATAGAAGAGGCTATGTTAAATGAGCAGACCATCTTTTTGACAGCTCAGAAAGATCCGAATACAGAAGAACCGGATTTTGATGAAATAAATACATTTGGTACCATTGCCCATATAAAACAGTTATTAAGATTACCGGGAGATACAATAAGGGTCTTAGTAGAAGGTGTTCAAAGAGCTAAAATAATTAATTTTGTCGCAAATGAGCCCTTTTATAAGGTCGACGTTATGCAAGTTAACTCAAAAGCTCTCCAAAGCGGCAGATCAGATATACAGGCTCTTTGCAGGCAAGTGATAGATCATTTTGAAACTTATGCAAAACTTTCCGGGAAAATATCTCCCGATGCCACGCTTTCAATCACAAATATAAATGATTTGTCACGCCTCCCTGATGTCATTGCATCGAATCTTGGAATTTCAATAGAATTAAAACAGATGATTTTAGAGGAATTATCACCAAAAAGGCGTCTGGAAAAGCTTTTAGATATTCTTGCAAAAGAGAATGAAATTCTGGAGTTGGAAAAAAGCATTACTTTTAAGGTTCGCCAGCAAATTGACAAGAGCCAGAAAGAGTATTATCTCAGGGAACAAATAAAAGCTATACAAAAAGAACTTGGAGATTCTGCAGACACTACTACAGAGATTGATGAATACAGAGACAGAATCGAAAAAGCCAGTTTTAGTGAAGATGTCAGGAAAAAGGCTTTAAAGGAGCTGGACAGGCTTGCCCGTATGCATTCGTCCTCAGCTGAGAGCGGTGTTATACGTACTTACCTGGATACTCTGCTGGATATGCCCTGGGAAAAAAAGACCGAGGAGAAGCTGGATATTAAATACGCTTCTGAAATTTTAGACAGGGATCACTATGGTCTGGAAAAGGTTAAGGAAAGAGTACTGGAATACTTGGCAGTAAGAAAAATGAAAAATGGCCTTCACGGACCTATTCTTTGTTTTGCCGGACCTCCCGGGGTAGGGAAGACATCTATTGCTAAATCCATAGCCGAAGCCTTGAACAGAAGCTATGTAAGAATGTCCCTGGGCGGAGTTAAGGATGAAGCTGAAATCAGAGGACACAGAAGAACCTATGTAGGCTCAATGCCCGGTAGAATAATAAATGCAATCAGACAGGCCGGTAGCTCAAATCCTATTATTTTGCTTGATGAGATAGATAAAATGTCAAGTGACTTCAGAGGGGATCCTGCTTCAGCAATGCTTGAGGTTTTGGACGCAGAGCAGAATAAGGACTTTAGGGATCACTATCTGGAAGTACCATTTGACTTATCCGATGTAATGTTTATAACCACGGCAAACTATAAAGATGCTATACCCAGGCCTTTGCTTGACAGAATGGAAGTTATCGATATATCAGGATACACAGAGGAAGAAAAACTAAACATTGCTTCGAAGTATCTTGTGCCTAAACAGTTAAAAATTCACGGTGCCGATAATAAGTTAGTCAGATTTGATCAATCTGCTCTTAGGGAGATTGTAGTTCACTACACCAAAGAGGCTGGTGTGAGAAATCTTGAACGGCAGATTGCCACAGTTGTAAGAAAAGGAATTAAGAAGATAGTATTAGGGGAAAAAAGTTCACTTAGAATTACTAAGAATACTGTTAAGAATTATTTAGGAGCACGGAAATTCCTGTATGATAAAGCGTCTGAAAAAGACGAAATAGGTATAGTAAGAGGTCTGGCCTGGACATATGCAGGAGGAGACACTATGCCTATAGAGGTTAACATTATGCCGGGAGAGGGGCAGCTTGAGCTTACAGGACAATTAGGGGATGTAATGAAAGAATCAGCCCGTATCGCAAGAAGCTATATCCGCTCTGTTGCCGAAGAATATGGTATAGATAAAGATTTCCATAAGAAGTTTGATATCCATATCCACGTACCTGAGGGGGCTATACCTAAGGATGGACCGTCAGCAGGCATAACCATTGCAACTGCTATGATATCAGCGCTTACAGGCATACCTGCAAAAAAGAGTCTGGCAATGACAGGTGAAATCACGCTGCGCGGCAAGGTTTTACCAATAGGGGGATTGAAGGAGAAGGTTCTGGCTGCTCACAGAGCAGGTGTGGATACTATTCTTTTACCCTATGAGAACAAGAGAAACATTGAAGATATCCCCGAAAGCGTAAGAAAAGAAGTACGCTTGGTACCTGTCTGCCAAATGAATGAGGTAATCAGATATGCTCTTGTAAGAAAGCCGGAGGCGAAAAAACCTGTACAGGCCCACAACAATGTTATATTAAATCATGCAGTCGAAGAGGCTGCCGTTTCACTGGAAAACTAAACAAAATAATAATTATAGCTTTATTAGAAGGTTGCCTTGCTGCTGCAAAGGCAACCTTCTTAATGTTTGCAGGAATTATATTAAGAATAATGCGAACTGTATTGTCAATCTGAACGGAGTGAAGAGTCTTTTTTCGTTAAACAGGGGAGCGGCTGTAGACTGCTGCGATTTAGCGCTCCATTTCCAACATCCAGTTTCTAGTCGCGCCCGCTACTTAGATCCATGCTTCGCTTTAAATCGCAGCAGCCACGCCGCTTAATTACGTTTGTACAAGCTGTCATCCTGAGCGGAGCAGAGCGGAGTCGAAGGATCTTTGTGTTAAAGGGAAGTAATACTTTACTAGGGGACGGACACAGTTGAACTGAGGCA
>JAAYTR010000037.1 GCA_012523685.1 Clostridiaceae bacterium
ATAATGCGTATATCTTGGCTTTAGATTCCAAAAAATCCATGCGTGCTGTGATGGCAGAAAGGGTGATCAAAGAAATGTTTACTGATTGATTAATGATGTTATTGAAAAAATATTTGTTTCTAAGTGAATTTTTATGTAAATTCAAAGTACATGACAAGGTGTCCGGATGTATCCGGTTTTATTGTCCAGATACTCCCGGAAATACTGTCCTAATAATCCGGAATACGCATGAAACCGAAGGCAATTAGGTATCAGTATGTAAACAGCGGTTGATACTTTACGAATATGCCAAAGTTTTTTAGAGCAATGATATGATGAATACATATTTTCTGCAAAAGAAAGGATACCATTAATGAATTGTATATTTTGCGGCATGGATGGGCCTTTTAATACAATTGAACATATTATACCTGAATCGTTAGGTAATACAGATGATGTACTAAATGCTGGGGTTTGTGATAAATGTCAAAGATATTTTGGAAAAGAAATTGAAAACTATGTATTAAGTAATTCTCCTTTTGCTTTTTGGCGTGTAATTTACGGAATAAAGAATAAAAAGGGAAAAACTCCATTTTATAATATATCTCAATCACCTAAAGGGAAAATCCCTGATTATCATTATTTTAGCGATAGTGGTCTAACTATATATCCAACAAATTTCTTATCAGAAGATATTGTCGAAGTCGAAATACAGAATAGGAACTTATTAAAAAAGGTTTTATAATTTATGTGGTATCCTTTATAATATGAAAAAGGCGGAGGGGCATTCCACTTCCTTAACCGGTACAGATTAATAGTATTTAAACAAGCGTACGATAAATATAGATAGGAGGTGTGAAGGGATGAGAGAAAATGTCGTTCAGCCGACATATAAACGGCAGCGATTTTTGTTATCGTTCATTTATCAGCTAAATGGTAGCGTGACTGTTACTGAATTGCAGAAACTAGTGTTCCTTCACACAATGACAGGAGAGTCGGATTTTTACGAGTTCATCCCATATAAGTTTGGTTCATACTCATTTCAATTAAGAGAAGACTTAGATATCCTTCAGAGAGATGGGTTTGTGACTTTGGATTACGCACAGGGCGGCAAAAGGGTAAAAGCTGTCGGTGATTATCCAATAGAGACTTTTTTTCGAATTGCAACTGAGAGGGGTAATGCGCTTATTCGTCGTGCATACCGTGAGTATCCTTATTATGCTATAAAAAGTGAAATCACAGAGCGGCTTTTTAATGGCGAAGAATTGGAACGATTTAACCATATCAAACAAACATATGTTCAGAATGATCAGGTTTTATTCACAATCGGTTATGAAGGAAAGAGTGTAGAGGCGTTTATTAATACTCTGATTCAAAATGATGTTCGCTTACTCTGTGATATACGCAAGAACCCACTGAGCCGTAAATTTGGATTTTCTAAAAGAAAACTTGAACACATAACGCAGGCAGTCGGCATTAAGTATGCACATATTCCTGGTCTCGGTATAGAACCTGACAAACGATGTTCACTTAAAACAGCAGAAGATTATAGATGTCTCTTTGAAGAATATGAGAAAATTCTTCATTACAGAAAAGTTTTTCTTGACGAGGTTTATACTTTGTTGCAACAGAATACTCGTATAGCCCTTATGTGCTTTGAACTTGATCCACAGATGTGTCATCGACATATTGTCAGGGATTATATTATAAGAACACATCGGGTAAGGGGCGTGGATGTGTAATGATGGAAAAGAAACGCATTTATATTCTTGTGAAAACTTATCCGACCATTTCTGAAAAGTATTCAGAACTTGTATGCACAGCGGGGGTTCTTGAGGACGGTTCATGGATTCGTTTATATCCTATACCGTTCAGGTTGCTAAGTGATGACCAGAAGTATCCAAAATACACGTGGATTGAAGTACACGCAAAGCGTAATACTAAAGACTTCCGCCCTGAATCATACCGACCGGACATATCAACTTTAACTGTCGAACTGAGACGACGATCAAAAGTAGATTGGGACGAGCGGAGCAGAATAATTTTCAAGAACAAGAAAGTTTACACTAATTTACAAACCCTAATTACGGAAGCAAAATCTCCCGCTAAAACATCATTAGCTATCTTAAAACCAACGAAAATTCTTGATTTCGTGATTAAACCCGATAACAGGGATTGGGACCCTAAAAAACTGGCAAGCCTTCAGGGACAATCACAGCAAATGAATTTGTTCAAGACTATCGAGGAAATTGAAGAAGAATTCCGAGTTGTGCAAAAAGTACCATACAAATTCTCTTATGTATTTGAGGACGACTCAGGCAAAAAAACTAAGATGATGATTGAAGATTGGGAAATAGGTATGTTGTACTTTAATTGCCTCTGGAGAGCTAATAACGATGAAGCTGTTGCAACGGTAAAGGTTAGGGAGAAATATTTCGATTTTTTTCTGAAGCGGGACTTGTACTTCTTTCTTGGCACGACAATGAAGTATCACAATGTTTCACCAAATCCCTTTATTATCGTTGGTGTCTACTATCCACCGTTTCCCTCAGAAAATCAGCAAATAAGCTTTTTTGACTTAACATAGGACTCAGGGACTCATCAAAAGATGGAGAACATGCTCAGAAAGGATTAAAAGGAAGTGAGAAAATGCAAATTGCATTAACTAAAAAATTAATGGATGCTATGGGACTAAATTGTGAATCCGCGTTTGAGGATCAAAACCCGCTGTTCTGCTGGACGGCAAATTGGACAAAAGTATGGGATAATCGCAGAACAGAAGATATGATCGTATTGGTGAATAATGCTACACGATTTACGGTTGCGATTTACCAGGTAAAGCGGAAGGATCTGAAAAATGTGGCAGAAATAATGAGAACGGCTATTTCAAACACACTGTGGTTTATG
>JAAYTR010000293.1 GCA_012523685.1 Clostridiaceae bacterium
ATGGTATAATAGTCATGAGACTTGAACGCTCCTTTCTGGGAGGTAATGTGTTTTGTGATGATTCCATTATACCAGAGGCGTTTCAGGTCTCATTTTTATTATTAAGTTAACAGAACAACTAAAAATTATGGGAGGAAAAAAATGAAAAATATTAAGAGGTTATTAGCAATAATTGTTTTAGCAACTATGTTAATTACACTTTTCACAGGTTGCGGCGCCCAGGGAACGCCGGCAGCTTCTGATTCGCCAAGTGCTACAACAGATAGTAAAAAGCCCGGTGAAACACCTGCAGAAACAGCAAGTGGTCCTTCAGGCGATGTTACGATTTGGTATTACTGGGAAACAGAAGGCCATCAAAAAGCTCTTAATACTCTTATTGAGAATTTTAACGGTTCACAAAACAGCATTACTGTTCAAGCTAAATATGTTCCCTTCGCAGATATGAAGAAACAATTGTCTATTGGTGCTTCAGCAGGAGAACTGCCGGATATTGTAATATTGGATAACCCTGATCATGCGTCATTTGCAGCAATGGGTATATTTGCAGATATTACAGGGAAATTTGATGTAAGTACATACTATCCCGGACCTATTAATTCATGTACTCTGGATGGAAGACTTTATGGCGTTCCGTTCGGCAGCAACTGCTTATTACTTTTCTATAATGAAGATATGCTGAAAGCAGCAGGACAAAAAGTACCTGCTACATGGGATGAATTACTGGAAGTAGCAAAAGCCTGCACAACCGATACTGTATCCGGTTTTGCACATTGCGCCCTTCAAAATGAAGAAGGAACATTCAATTTCTTGCCTTATGTATGGTCAACTGGTGCCACTTCCTATGAAATTAATACCGAAGGCGGTATTAAGGCACTGACAATGGTTAAGAAGCTTGTGGATTCAGGAGCTATGACAAAAGAGGCTATTAACTGGACACAGGGGGATACCATGCATCAGTTTATTTCCGGAAACCTTGCAATGATGATTAACGGAACATGGCAAGTGCCTACCATGCGTGAAACAGTTCCCGATCTGAAGTGGAATGTCGCTCCCATCCCTCAGGATAAGCAGCAGGCATCAGGCCTTGGCGGAGAAAACTTTGCTGTTATCTCCGGCGGCAATGAAGATGCAGCGATAGAATTCCTCAAGTTTGCAACAGAAAAAGAAAACTGCCTCTACATGATGCATGCAATGGGTTATATTGCTCCTGATTCTACCATAGCAGAAGGTCAATTTGCAGGAGATCCTGTTTATGAGGCTTTCGTAGAAGAAATGAATTATGCAGTTGCCAGAGGTCCTCTGCCTGAGTGGCCTGACATATCAGATGCAATATCTTTGGCATTCAATGAAGTAATCACCGGCGCAAGCACACCTGAAGATGCAGCAGCAAAAGCACAAAATACTATTGACGGAATTATTGGTAAATAGTTTTAGAAAGGTTATCAGGGCAAGGACAAGTATATCTGGACCTTGTCCTGTAACCGGATATTTAACTAAGGGGAAAAAATGAGACCTGAATGGCCTTACTAATACCAGTAAACCCTATGCAAAAGCGGCTTTTTAGGTCTCGTTTTTTAGTTAAGGATCCATTTAAGACTAAATGGAGGAAGGACATGACGAAGATCAAAAGATGGTTTAAATATGATAACATTGGCATATTATTTGTTTTTCCGGCGTTTTTATATATGATTGCCTTTGTGGGCTATCCCATAATTTATAATTTTGTATTAAGCTTTCAAAATATAACTGTAAGGAATCTGCGCAACGGACAAAGAGAATTTATCGGCTTTAATAACTACATACAGCTATTCCAGCAGGACGATGTATTGACAAAATCGATAGTAAATACCCTGGTGTTTACTGTAGTATGTATAATTTTTCAGTTTCTTATCGGGTTTGCATTGGCATTGTTTTTTAATAAGAATTTTAAATTTTCAAAACCAGTCAGGGGAATTTTAATGATACCCTGGATGATACCGATTACAATCAGCGGATTAATTTTTAAATTTATGTTTGGTACCGATGTAGGTATAATTAATTTTTTCCTAAAAACACTTGGTTTTATAGGTGAGAATATTGATTGGCTCACAAACCCGGCTACAGCAATGCCGGCAGTAATTATAGCAAATATATGGATAGGTATTCCATTTAATATGATTTTACTTGCCACAGGACTTACGACAATCCCGGCAGAATTATATGAAAGCGCTTCTATTGACGGAGCCAACAAAGTACAGAGGCTGTTTAAAATCACCCTGCCGTTATTAAGACCGACTATTGAGTCCGTATTGATTTTAGGTTTTATTTATACATTTAAGGTATATGATCTGGTATATGTCATGACTACCGGCGGTCCTGTTAATTCGACGCAGCTTTTATCTACATATTCATATAAATTATCGTTTGATATGTTTAAGTACAGTCAGGGAGCTGCAGTCGCAAATATATTGTTTATTGTTCTGTTTTTTGTAAGTCTTTTATACTTAAGATTTGTGTATTCGGAGAGGGAAGCATAATGGGGACAAATGTAGAATTATCAAAGAAAAAAAATATTATATATTCTTTTATATCAGTAGTAATTTTGTGTATCTTATTGTTTCCGCTTTATTGGATTTTTGTTACCTCAATAAAGATGGAAAAGGAAATATTCCGGATTCCACCTACATTTTGGCCTGAGGTATTGAATCTTAAATCCTATATGGTTCAGTTGGAAATCGGGGACTTTAATATGTTCCATTCTTTTGGAAACAGCTTGATTATTTCGTTTGGAGCGATGATAATTTCAATAATTCTGGCTGTTCCGGCATCATATGGTATAGCAAAATACAATTTTAAGGGGAAAAAGTCCATTGTTCTAGGGTTTCTGGTCACCCAAATGCTGCCGGTTTCGGTACTGCTGACACCATTATTTATAATTTTTAAGAATATGAATTTATATAATACCTTTTGGTCAACCATTATTGCAGATTCAACAATAGGGATTCCTTTTTCTGTATTAATTCTGAAGAATTATTTTGCTTCTATTCCAAGAGAATTGGAGGAGGCGGCATATATTGACGGCCTTAACAGATTTACTGCCTTTATTAAAGTACTTATTCCCATCGCAAAACAGGGAGTTGTGGTTTGTGGTGTGTTCTCATTCCTTTATGCATGGGGCGATCTGGCATATGGAATGACATTTATTCTGGATCAGCAAAAACGGCCAATCACAGCAGGAATTTTCAATTTTATGGGTCAGTACGGAACAAAATGGAGTTATCTGTCGGCATTTGCTGTAGTAACAATCATACCGGTTGCATTAATATTTATTTTCATGCAGAAATACATTATCAGTGGTATGACCAGTGGCGCTGTTAAAGGCTAAAAATGTAAGGGGGTATATTATGTTTAGGAAAGAAAATGACAAATTAATTTATCGTTACGATGCAGAAAAACTTTGGATTGAACCATGGGGCGAAAATGCCTTGCGAATTCGTGCAACCAAGGATAATATGATGCCCCCTGAGGATTGGGCTCTAATGAAAATGGAAAACAATGATGCCCGAATAGAAATAGGAGAAGAGAGCGCATCAATTATAAACGGCAAAATCAAAGCCTGTGTTTCCCGATATGGGAAGATTACTATTTACAATGAAAAAGGGGATCTTTTGCTGGAGGAATACAGTAGGAACAGAAGAGATCTTTTAGATGAAAAATGCAGCGCGCTTGAAGTGGAAGCCAGAGAGTTCAAGTCGATTGTAGGAGGAGATTATCACCTTACATGGCGGTTGGAGTCCGTAAACCCTGATGAAAGAATATATGGGATGGGGCAATATCAGCAGCCATATCTGAATTTGAAGGGCATGGATCTGGAAATGGCCCATAGAAATTCCCAAGCGAGCGTTCCTTTTGCATTGTCATCGTTGGGCTACGGCATATTGTGGAATAATCCCGCAGTGGGAAGAGCGGTATTCGGGAAAAACATTATGAGCTTTGAAGCCTGTTCCACCCGGAGCCTTGATTGCTGGATTGTAGCAGGGAATAGTCCCGCAGAAATTGTTGAAGCATATTCAAAAGTTACCGGAACAGTTCCTATGATGCCTGAATATGGATTGGGCTTTTGGCAGTGTAAGCTGCGTTACCAGACACAGGAGGAGCTTCTGGAGGTAGCCCGGGAATATAAGAGACGAGGCCTTCCGATAGATGTAATTGTCGTTGACTTTTTCCATTGGCCAAAGCAGGGAGAATGGAAATTTGACCCGGTTTACTGGCCCGATCCTGATGCAATGGTGAAAGAACTTAAAGAAATGGGCATTGAACTGATGGTCTCAATTTGGCCAACGGTAGATAAAACCTGCGAAAATTATGAAGAAATGCTTGAAAAAGGATACCTTATCCGAACTGAAAGGGGATTTAGGGTAGGTCTTGATTTCCAAGGCGCAACCATTCATTATGATGCCACTAACCCCGGGGCGAGAGAGTATGTCTGGGAAAAAGTCAAGAAAAATTATTATGACAAAGGAATTAAAATTTTCTGGCTGGACGAAGCAGAACCGGAGTATACAGTTTATGATTTCGATAATTACAGGTATTATCTTGGCAGTAATCTTCGTATCGGAAATCTTTATCCAAGGGAATATGCCAAGGGATTTTACGAAGGAATGGCAAGAGAAGGTCAGGAGAATATTGTTAATCTTCTTCGATGTGCTTGGGCAGGAAGTCAGAAATATGGTGCTCTTGTATGGTCAGGAGATATCGCCTCCAGTTTTGACAGTATGCGAAATCAATTAACAGCAGGGTTAAATATGGGTATTGCAGGAATCCCCTGGTGGACTACGGATATCGGAGGATTTCATGGGGGAGATCCCAATGATGAGAATTTTAGAGAACTGTTTGTAAGATGGTTTCAGTGGGGAGCTTTTTGCCCTGTTATGCGTTTGCATGGTGACAGGGAGCCGAGACAACCTCAATATGGAACAACCGGTGGAGCATCATGCCGTTCCGGTGCAGCCAATGAAGTATGGAGTTACGGGGAAAAGGTATATGAAATTTGCGTAAAATATCTGAATATAAGAGAAAAACTGCGTGATTATACAAGAAAACTTATGAAAGAAGCCCACGAAAAAGGCACTCCAGTTATGAGAACTATGTTCTATGAGTTCCCGGATGATGAAAAATGCTGGACAGTTGAAGATCAATACATGTATGGAGACCGTTATCTGGTAGCCCCTGTTCTCTATC
>JAAYTR010000294.1 GCA_012523685.1 Clostridiaceae bacterium
GCGTAGCGAGCGCGACTAGAAACTGGATGTTGGAAATGGAGCGCTAAATCGCAGCGGTCTACAGCCGCTCCCCTGTTTAACGCAAAAGATTCTTCGCTAGCGCTCAGAATGACACAATCAATTACTTCGCATTATTCCTAATATGTGCTATTCTGTAAACCTCTTAATAAGCGATTCATGAGCGAGATTCTCTAATTGATCATCTAAGGGGGTAAGACCTTGAAAATCCGGATATTTATTTAATAACGCCAGCATTATTAAATGGTCTGCCAGGACCGGGTTTTTCGGCAGAAGACTGCCGTGGGAATAGGTGCAGAATGTATTCTTATACACGGCTCCTTCAAAACCATCCTCTCCGTTATTTCCAAAACCTTTTATAACTTTGCCCAAAGGCTTTACCCCTTCACCCAAGTAGGTCTTGCCGGCATGGTTTTCAAAGCCGACTATACAGTAGTTTTTTCCATGACTTTTTAGAAAATCAACTTCAAAGACAATATCCCCGATCAAACGGGTGTCTCCGGCATGAGTCCAGACGTTTAATGCCCCTAAACATTCAATTTCTTTGCCGTTATTAGTTTTATAGTATTTTCCGAGCAACTGAAATCCACCGCATATCCCTAAAAACACTTTTCCGTCTTCCACTGCCTCGACTATTGCCTGACGCTTACCATTCATCAGATCATCCTGAATAATGGTCTGCTCATAGTCTTGTCCGCCGCCAATAAAGATAATATCGTAATCTTCGTATTTAAAGGTATCTCCTATAGATATATTTTCAACATTTACTTCAATATCACGCCACTGGCAGCGGCGCTGCAAGGCTATAATATTTCCCCTGTCACCATAAAGATTTAACAGGTCGGGATACAGATGACATATGTTTAACTCATACATAATTTTTACTCCCAGAATTCTTTTAGGTTATATCTTTTCTTAAGATTTTTTCTGATTTCAAGCATGGCTGTATATGTGGGCAGAAGATAGATGGTTTCGCCTTCATTTGAAGCTTCAATCATTGAATCAAGCAGCTCTGTGTCATCATGCTTAATAAAAATACTGTCGGAGGGGATACCGGCATATTTTAACCTGACGGCCATATCCTCTGCTCGTGTTCCTGATACAAAGAATCTTCGGACTTTGTTTTGCATAAAGGACAGGATCTCAAAATCTACGTCCCACAACCATGAAATGTCGGTGCCGTCAGCCAGCTTGTCATTTATTGAAAAAGCTAGTACACATTTATCATTTTGAGTGAGAAGATACTTTAAAACCTGATTGAATCCGGTTGGATTCTTTACCAGTATCATCTTAAGTTCCCGGCCGCTGACCAAAAGGGTTTCCATTCTGCCAAAGCCGCATTCGAAGCCTTCAAGGACATAAGTGAGGTCATCCTCCTTAAGCTCCAGTATATGCCCTACAGCAGTGCCTGCAAGGGCATTATAAATATTATAAAGTCCGGGAAGGGCAAGTTTTACCGCAATTTTTCCGTCAGGGATTTGAATCTCTATTGTAGAGCTTAAGTTGTCATATTCAAGCACCTGAGTACATTCAATTTGTGCAGCTGGTCTTTCATATCCGCAATTTGGACATTTAAAATGTCCTAAATGACCGAAGGAGCTGGACAAATATTCGTAACGGGACTTGCAGTTGATGCAGAAGGCTGCATCTGCATTGGCAATTAGATAATCCTCAGGATAAACCTTATCACCCAGGCCAAAATAAATAACCGGGTTCGAAGTATTTTGCCCAAGAGATGCGCAAAGAGAGTCATCAGCGTTAAGAATCAGCCTGGATTCGGGAGAACCTTGAATCCCTTCTCTTACACTGTTCAATGTAGTATACAGCTCGCCATAACGATCCAGCTGATCTCTGAAAAAATTGGTTACTATAATAATCTCCGGCTTAAGTTTTGGCGCCAGAGTTCTGAAGGCAGCTTCATCTGTTTCGAGAAGAGCGGTTCTGGCAATAGGTTTACCTGTAAGAGACAGAGAACTTATTAAGGTGGTGGCAATGCCACTTGCAAGATTAGCGCCTGATTTATTTGAAACATACTGTAATCCTGCTTTTTCCAACATCCCTGCAACTATCCGGGAAGTAGTGGTTTTACCATTAGTTCCGGTTATCATTATTATTCTGAATCTGTCTGAAAGCTTATTAAAAATATCAGGGCAAATCTTAAGGGCAATTTTTCCGGGCAGACTTGTTCCGCCTCTTCCAGCCAACCTCAACATAAATACTGTGAGCTTGGTCATAATAATTGCCAGGCCTAATCGAAATTTTTCTGATAATTTTTTCATATATAACTCCCGAAGGTAGAATTCAGTATTTATTATACCCCTTTATATACACTTACAAATAAAAGTCATGAAACGGCTTTATACAGTGCAATTATTATTATACAATAAGAGAAGAATCATGTACAAGCTGAATAAGGCCCTTGGGAGGATTATAGAAAAATGAGTAATAAATTAATGTTGATTGACGGAAACAGTATTTTAAACAGAGCATTTTTTGCTTTAAAGGGGCCAAGAATGCTGACAAAAGCTGACGGCACGCCTACCAATGCGGTATATGGATTTTTTAATATTCTGAATAAATATATTGAAGAGGAGCGTCCCGACTATCTGGCAGTGGCCTTTGATCTTAAGGGTAAAACATTTCGCCATAATATGTATGAGGGATATAAGGCACAAAGAAAAGGTATGCCCGATGAGCTTGCCGTTCAGTTACCCATTGTCAAGAAGGTGCTGGCTGCCATGAATATTGCTGTGACAGAGTATGAAGGTCTGGAAGCCGATGACCTTATCGGAATATATTCAAAAGCTGCGGAAGAAAAAGGGCTGGATGTATCGATACTGACCGGCGACAGAGATGCACTTCAGCTGGCGAGCGATAAAGTAACAATTATCATACCCAGCACTTCAAAGGGGCAGACAACAACCAACAGATATTCCCCGGCAGAAATAGCCGAAAAATATGGTGTTACACCGGCTGAATTGATTGAAGTAAAAGCTCTTATGGGCGATTCCTCCGACAATATTCCAGGAGTAAAAGGAGTGGGAGAAAAAACAGCCATAGAGCTTATAAAACAATTCGGCACCATTGATAATCTTTATGAAAACATTTCTTCAATAACAAAGGCAAAGCTCAAGGAGAATCTGGAAAACTGCAGGGA
>JAAYTR010000295.1 GCA_012523685.1 Clostridiaceae bacterium
AAGAATATTGAAACCGTATTAAGCGAGGATTTGGATGAGACTACAGCAGATATTGATAAGAGGCTAGAAGAACTTCAAACCGAGTTGATCCAAAAGGCAAATTTAAAGGAAGCATACGATAACATTGTCAATGAGATTTATAGGTTGCGAGATTTAAGGCAAGAAACACTTTCAAGAAATGCCCTCCGTCAAGATAAGCGGGATCGGATTGCTGAGATGACGGACTTCCTTAACACGCAAACTGGTGATATTACGGAGTTTGATGATAAACTGGTCAGAAAACTGGTTGAAAAAGTGATTGTATATGATGACTGGTTAGTGGTGGAGTTCAAGTCTGGGTTAGAAATTAATGTGCATCCATAGTTGTAAACTATGACAAAGAATAAATATTAGATATTACTTATGACTACGATTTTTGTGATAGTATTTTTCAAGTAGGCTAAGATGAAAGGATGAAAGTTATGAGAACATCTGTTATAGGCTATCCAAGAGTTGGCGCTTTAAGAGAGTTAAAGTTTGCGGTAGAAAAATATCATAAGAAAGAACTGACGAAAGAAGAACTACAAGCTACAGCCTCCAAGCTGAGAGAAGAACATTGGAAAGTTCAAAAAAACAACGGAATTGATTTTATAACCTCAAATGATTTCTCATTTTATGATAATCTATTGGATACTGCTGTTTTATTGAATATCGTCCCAAATCAATACAGGCAACTCAAATTAGATGCCTTAGACGAGTATTTTGCTATGGCGAGAGGATATCAGGGAGATAAGGGCGATGTAAAGGCTTTGCCCATGAAAAAATGGTTTAATACAAATTATCATTATATAGTGCCTGAAATTGATGACGACACCGAAATTTTACTTGTAGGGACAAAGCCATTTGATGAGTATGTGGAAGCGAGAAATTGCGGAATTGAAACAAAGAGTGCTTTTATTGGAGCTTTCACATTTTTAAAGCTTGTTAAATTTACAGGCATAAGAACGATTGATGATTCTATAGCTGATATTGCTCGTGCATATTCAGATATTCTGAATAAATTTAGTATTTTGGGTGCCGGGTGGGTTCAGTTTGACGAGCCAGCTCTTGTTATGGATTTATCTGAAGAGGATATAGTTCTTTTTAGCAAAATTTATGAGAGAATTCTTTCAGAAAAGAACAATACGAAAGTGCTTTTGCAAACTTATTTTGGTGATATAAGGGATTGTTATAATAAAGTTATTACTATGCCGTTTGACGGAATCGGTCTTGATTTTGTCGAAGGGGAAAAGACATTGGAACTTGTGAGGAGTTTCGGATTTCCGGAGGATAAAACTCTTTTTGCAGGCGTTGTCAACGGAAAGAACATTTGGAGAAACAACTATTCTAATACTGTGAATTTGATCAGAGAATTAGGCGAATACTGCAAGGACATTGTATTAAGTACATCCTGTTCTCTTCTTCATGTCCCATATACTCTAAAAAATGAGAGCAGTCTTTCTCAGGAGTATAAAAAACATCTTGCTTTTGCTGAGGAAAAGTTAGCAGAATTATCAGAACTTAAAAGAATACTATTATGTAGCGATCCTACTTCAACTGTGGAATATGTTGAAAATCAAAAACTTTTTAATTTGTCAAGGAATTGTGAAAATACAGCTGTTCAGGTGGCTGTTTCCGGGCTATCAAAAGATGATTTTATCCGGCATCCTAATTCTGAGGAACGCGAAAAAATCCAAAAAGCAGTATTCAATTTACCGCTACTTCCGACAACTACAATTGGTTCTCTTCCACAGACAGCAGAAGTGAAAGAGAACCGTTCCAATTATAAAAAAGGGAAGATTACATTTGAGCAATATGTAACGTTTAACAAGGAAAAAATTGCAGAATGGATTGCCTTGCAAGAAAAAATAGGTCTTGACGTGCTGGTTCATGGGGAATTTGAGCGTAATGACATGGTTGAGTATTTTGGTGAAAATCTTGATGGGTTTTTGATCACAGAGAAGGGGTGGGTACAGTCTTATGGTACAAGATGTGTAAAACCTCCTATAATATGGGGTGATATTTCCCGCTCAAAACAAATAACTGTTGATTATTCTGTATATGCACAGTCACTTACATCAAGATGCGTAAAAGGGATGCTAACCGGTCCGGTAACAATTTTAAACTGGTCTTTCCCGCGGGAAGACATTTCATTGAAAGATTGTGCATTCCAAATTGCTCTTGCTATTAGAGATGAAGTTCTTGAGCTTGAAGCAAACGGGATAAAAATTATTCAAATTGATGAAGCTGCTCTCAGAGAAAAATTGCCTCAGAGAAAAAGTGATTGGCACAGCGAATATCTTGATTGGGCAATCCCTGCTTTCAGGCTTGTTCATAGCGGCGTAAAACC
>JAAYTR010000296.1 GCA_012523685.1 Clostridiaceae bacterium
ATGCTTCATGAAGAGGAACTAAAGAATGTAAAAATGGAGCAGCTTCTCAAGGAGGCTGAATTCATGGGGCTCCAGTCTCAAATCAATCCGCACTTTCTCTTTAACACACTAAATATCATTGCTCGTACTTCAATGTTTGAAAATGCTGAAAACACAACAAAGCTGATTCTGTATCTTTCGGCAATCTTCAGATATAATCTGGAAAGTCAGTCTGATTATATAACTCTGTCTAAGGAAATTGAAATTACCGAAAAGTACATTTATATTCAGAAGTACCGATTTGGAGATAGACTTAAATTTGATGTTCAATGTAATGTAAATACCGATCAGGTCTATGTTCCGCGCTTCACTCTCCAACCCTTGGTTGAAAATGCAATCATTCATGGAATTGAGCCGAAGGAAAGTGGAGGGAGCCTGAGGGTAAAGGTTTTCAGTAAAAATGACAAGATCCAGTTAAGGATAATAGACAACGGTACAGGTATCCCCTTCGATCGGAAAGTAAAAATACTAAATTCATCCGGAGATCCTTACAAAGGGCATACCACAGGTATCGGCATTACCAATGTAATGACGAGGTTGAGAAAGTATCTGAGTAATGATGAATGCTTTAAAATATATAGTAAAGAGCGATTGGGAACGATAGTAACACTGACATTCCCGAAGAAGGATGTGGATAAACTTGCTTAAATTGCTGATTGCAGATGACGAATTAATAGAAAGAGAGGCTCTTCATTATATCATAGGAAGGAGCTGTCCGGGCATAGGCACCATCAAAGAAGCATCAAACGGGAGAGAAGCCATATCTATAAATTCCACATTTAAGCCCGACATTGTCATTATGGATATAAAAATGCCCGGGATCAATGGTATAGAGGCCTCAAAAATAATTCGCCAGTTTAATGCTGAGTGCAGGATCCTACTGTTGACAGCATTCAATTACTTTGATTATGCAAAGGAAGCAATAAAGATAGGGGTAAAGGACTTTTTGGTTAAGCCTGTTCAGAACGATGAAATAATTGAGGTAATTAATAGTGTAGCTGATTCTATAAAAAGTGATCGAAACAAAAAAAGAAAGCAAAGTGACATTATCAACCGATTGGAACACGCAACCAAATACCTCGAAAATGAGTTGGTTTCCTCATTTATAGTCGGCGATACCGAAGAAAACCAAATCGAAGAATACTTTGATATAATGGAAATAAAGTTTAAATCGGGATTTTGCCTCGTTGTTAATATAAATTATGTATCTTATTTCTCAGAAGTAATTTCTCAGTTACAAAAAGACATGATAAGAAAAAGATGTATAGAAAAAATAAAGCAAAAATTTGTCGAGCTGAATAAGACATGTCTTGTTTCAAATATCAAAAATGATATTTATATCATGGTGCTTTCCGATGATACATTAAAACCGGTTGAATCAAAGGAATCGTTATTAATATTAACAAATATCGTTTATAAATTTCTTAAGGAAAACACAGCAATTGACGTATCTATTGGCATAGGTGACTGTTTTGATAATGCAAGAGATATAAACAGGTCATTTCTACAAGCCAAAGAAGCCTGTGAATATAAAGGAGCGGGAGCAGGAGTTACACATTTTTCGGACATTGAACAGAATTACGATACTCTTCAATATCCAAAGGATCTGGAGAAAGAGCTTTGTAAGCATCTTGTAATGTGTGATTGGAACACCTGTTCAGCAGTGGCCGATAAAATATTTAACTGGATTTCTCAATCTTATAATTCACTTGAGGACATAAGGGTAAAAGCATATGAACTTCTTATAGTTATTGATAAGTACTTGGACTGGGAAGCAAATATCGGAAGCAATGATACACTTGTATATTTTAAGAGCCTTCAGAAAGCCAAATCATGGTTTGAAGTGAAGATGTGTGTTAAAAACATACTGAGAAATAATATGGAAAAGCTCAGTAATTCTAATCTGGATAAACACCAGGTTTTAATTAAGAAAGTATGTGAGTATATCAAAGAGCAGTTCATGAAGGATATAAGTCTGGATGAAATGGCTTCGATGACGGGGTTAAGCAGTTTTTACTTTTCCAAGGTTTTCAAACACTATAAAAAAATAAATTTTATTGAGTACCTCACACGTATAAGAACGCAAAAAGCAAAGGAACTCCTTATGAATCCGGTCAACAGTATAAAGGATATCGGTGAAATGGTCGGTTATAACGATTCAAACTATTTCACCAGAGTTTTTAAGCGGATTGAAGGTATTACACCCACCGAATATAGAAACAAAAAAATGCTGTAGAGGACAAAAAAGTTAAGTTAAAAATATTCCGTTTTGGTAAATTCGGGCAATTGACAAAAATTTGCTGTAGATTTCAAATTACTTTAGGGCTGGGAGTTTTTTAATTTTATATAATCAACCATATAAAATTAAAGGAGGAAAACAATATCATGAAAAGAGTCTTAAGCCTCGTACTTACTCTTGTATTATTAGTTTCAGTCCTTGCCGGCTGTGGAACAATTCCTGCGCCTGCAGCAAGCAGCGCCGCACCAACTCCTGTTGCATCTTCAGCACCTTCTAAAGAAGCTCAGCCTTCTCCCAAGCCTCAAGAGGATCAGATCGTTTTAAGGCTTGCAGAGAACCAACCTGCAGATTATCCGACAACTTTAGGTGACTTGGAATTTGCCCGTCTGGTAGAAGAAAGAACAAACGGGAGAATCAAGATAGAAGTTTATTACGGCGCACAGCTCGGAGATGAGAAATCGGTAATCGAGCAGGTACAATTTGGAGCTATTGACTTTGCTAGAATCAGTATTTCTCCTATTTCAGAATTTGCAAAAGATTTGAATGCTCTTCAGCTTCCATATATATACAGAGATGCAGACCATATGTGGAAAGTACTTAGTGGACCGATCGGCGATGAACTTCTAAAATCAGTTGAGAGTGCAAATCTTGTTGGTCTTACTTGGTATGATTCCGGTTCAAGAAACTTCTATAATACCAAAAAGGAAGTTAAATCCGTTGCTGATTTAAAAGGTTTGAAAATCAGAGTACAAGAAAGTAAATTGATGATGGGTCTTGTTGAAGCCCTTGGCGCTTCTCCAACTCCAATGGCATATGGCGAAGTATACAGTGCCCTCCAGACCGGCGTAATTGACGGTGCTGAGAATAACTGGCCAAGCTATATCTCTTCAAGTCATTATGAAGTTGCAAAGTATATTACTATAGACAGCCACACCCGTGTTCCTGAAATAGTTGTTGGAAGCCCCATCACTTTAGGCAAGCTATCTGCCGAAGATCAGGAAATTATTAAAAAGGCAGCAAAAGAGTCTACCGAGCTTCAGAAAGCCGAGTGGGCCAAATATTCCAAGAAGAGCGAGGATGCTGCAGTTGCAGCCGGATGTACAATTACAACATTGGACGAAGCTACAACTTTAGAGTTCCAGAACGCTATGAAACCATTACATGATGAACTTGGAAAGGATTATGCAGACCTTATCAAGAGGATCCAGGATACCAAATAGTTTAAAAATAAGGTTAATAGTCTGAAAGTTAGAGCCGGATTTTATCTGGCTCTAGCATTATTTAAAAAAACACCAAGGCTCTAAATGAATGTACAGCAGAGGTAACAGATGTGTGAGCTTTAATCTTGGAAAGAAAGGGATGCAGAAATGAAAGGAATAAAAAAAGCAATCGATGCAATATATTTATTTCTGACTTACTTTGGAATAATCACAGTACTTGCTATGATTCTAATTGTAGCTTTCAATGTATTCAGCAGGCTGATATTTAATAAAACACTCGGTTGGGGTGAAGAAGTATCTTTGATACTTATGGTTTGGTTCAGTATGATTGGTTTAGCCCTCGGAGTAAAAATGAAGCTTCATATTTCTATAGAGATATTCACCATGAAGCTCTCCGATAAGATAAAAAAGAATGTAATTGACAGAATAAGCCATGTTTGCTCTCTTATTTTGGGTATAGTAATGCTTTACTTCGGAATCAAGCTGGTTAAGAATGGAATGACTTCAACACTTCCAGGAACTCAGCTGCCCACATCAGTGGAATATATATTTGTGCCCATTTCAGGCTTTTTGATCTGCATAAATAGTATTTTGGACTTTTTTATGGTTAAGCAGATCGATTTGGATTCAAAATTTTTAGGAGGTGAACAAAATGCCTGATTTGAATCTTGCTATTGGAATTTTGTTCGGTACCTTCATATTTTTGTTGATACTAAGAGTTCCGATATCAATATCGTTAATAATTTCCTCTATTGCAACTGCTTTATATCTTAAGATTCCATTGTTGATCATTTCTCAGAGAATGGTAAAGGGTGTTGAATCCTTCTCTCTTCTTGCAATACCGTTCTTTATTATTGCCGGCGAAATGATGGGTTCCGGGGGGATGTCAAAAAGACTTATTGATTTATCAAATGTGTTCGTGGGTAGAATACAAGGCGGTCTTGCCCAGATAAATGTTCTGACCAGTATGATTTTCGGAGGCATTTCCGGTTCTGCAGTAGCAGATGTATCCTCCGAAGGAACAATTATTATTCCTGTAATGAAGCAAAAGGGCTATGATGACGATTTTTCAGTAGCTGTTACAGTTGCCACATCATGTGAGGGTGTTATAATACCTCCGAGCCATAATATGATTATATACGCGGTAGCTGCCGGAGGAGTATCGGTGGGAAGGTTATTTATGGCAGGCATAATACCCGGTATACTGCTTGGTTTGGCTACGATGATACTGTGCTTCATTATTGCTAAGAAGAGAAATTACCCGAAGGAAGAAAAGATATCTTTTATTCAGGGAATAAAAATTATCTGGAAATCACTTCTAGGTATAGGAACTATAGTTATAATCATGGTAGGCGTTCTGAGCGGAATGTTTACCGCAACAGAATCTGCAGCTATCGCAGCGTTATATGCATTTATTGTAACCTTCTTTGTTTATCGTGAGATACCATTGAAGGCATTTAAGGGGATATTGTTCAATACTCTGAAAACTCTTTCCATGGTTATGAGCTTAATTGCAGCTGCATCGGCATTCGGATACCTGATGGCTTATTTAAGAGTACCGGCAATGGCTACCGAGTTATTGATGTCAATAAGTCAGAATAAGTATGTATTGCTGTTTCTAATTAATGTGCTGTTGCTTATTCTGGGATGTGTCATGGATATGGCACCCATAATCATTATTTGCACACCGATACTGATGCCTGTAATAACGGCAATAGGTGTGAGCCCCATACATTTCGGCATAATTCTGATGCTGAATCTGTCGGTTGGCCTTTGTACTCCTCCGGTCGGTTCTGCATTATTTGTCGGGTGTGCTGTTGGAAAGATATCTATAGAGAAAGTAACAAAAGCCTTGCTCCCGTTTTATGCCGTTATGGTCTTAGTAACGTTGCTGGTTACATATATACCCGATATTGCAATGTTTCTTCCCAATTTGGTCATGAAGTAGGTTTAAAAACCGTAAAAGCTTCTATACCGCAACTTTGAATTCGCCATGAGTCAGACAAAGCTTATGGCGTTTTATTGTTTAAACTTTAAAACCGAGGTTTGAGGGGGAAAAGCACAAT
>JAAYTR010000297.1 GCA_012523685.1 Clostridiaceae bacterium
AAGAACTATTCTAAAGCATGCACAGCTCTGCTTCAATATTTCTTCCCTATGCGCAACAAACAGAAGTCTGCATGGTTTAGGCTTGTTTTCATAAAGATAATTTTTATAATCAATGGCCGATATAACAGTTTTTCCTGTCCCGGTTGCTGCCACGATGAGATTTCTCCAATGGTTTTTAACGTTTCTTTCAGCTTGGAGCTTGTCCAAAATCTCACTTTGATACGGGTAGGGCTTAATATCAAAATTGAAGCTAACAGCATTATTAAAGTGCCCTCGTTCTTCCTTAATCGCTGTTTCGAGCCTTTGCTTTTCTTTTGGATTATACTCAATAAACTCACTGCTGTTCCAGTAGCTCTCAAAGGTCGCTTCAACTTTCCTAATGGTCTCAGGCAGATCCTTTTGAGTTGCTTTGACATTCCATTCAAGGCCGCTTGAAATAGCAGCATTGGAAAGATTGCTGGATCCGATATAAGCAGTAGTAAATCCGGAATTCCGGTAAAACACATATGTCTTTGCATGAAGCCTTGTTCTTTTGGTATCGTAGGATATTTTTATCTCGGTATTTGGTAGCTCGCTGAGTTCTTGAATAGCTTTGGGATCAGTGGCCCCCATATAGGATGTTGTTATGATTCGCAGCTTACCTTTTTGAACAAAGGTTTTCAGTTCATCAATAATAAGCCGCAAGCCGCTCCACTTAATAAAAGAAACAAGCATGTCCATCCTGTCACAGCTTAAAATTTCTTTCTTAAGCTCAGAAAACATGCTGGGTTCTTTAATAGCCCCAGTAAATAATGAACTTCGCGCTATAGAAGTAACAGGTCTGGTTATTTCAGTATTGCCGTTAAGCGCATGAATAGTATTCTTTTTCTCCATGTAAGCCATCAATTGCTCTGCCCGCTCATCGACCTTAAGATCATTGATAAAGGTCTCCTCAGTTTCATTTGCAATTATGTTCACTAATTTATTGCATAGTTCAATCTGCTTAGAAAGATCTCCGCCGCTATCTTTGAGATTATCAAGCCCCTTCTCCAGTATTTCACTGAAGTATTTGGAAAGTATCTTTGAAGCCTCTTCCTTATCGATTTGCTCTGTTTTTACAATGTTTTCTTCTGTATTTAATTGTGAGTTTATGAGCTTATTGATTACTTGCTCATAGATGCCGGGAGTTAGCATGGTTCTTCTCCAGTTCTTTGATAGTTGTCGCAGTTCTATATATTAGGAATATCGGTTTACTGATATCGGGTGGTTAGCTATTTTCTGGATAATGCGAAGTTCAGCCCTTGTGTGTCCAATTATAAACAAACTGCGAAACTCTAATCAAATGTATACAGTAAAGCAACATATTAAACCAAGTGATATCATTTGTACTCAATCAGTTTCCAAGAATCAACTTCCTCTTGCGTAACACTACTTTTGGGAATGACTACACTTCCTTACAGATATCATATTCATCAATATGGTCTTGGCGATCAACTGCGAAGTTCACATATTTCTGATAGTCTGTTATAAAGTCTGACC
>JAAYTR010000298.1 GCA_012523685.1 Clostridiaceae bacterium
AACACCTAATCGCTGGTGGGATGAAGTTTATTCCCGACCTTTAACCATCGAAGAGATCCAGGAAATCATCGATGCCTATGCAAAAACAGCAAAGCTCTGTATGGAAGCAGGTGTTGACGGAGTAGAAGTTCATGCCGTTCATGAGGGGTATTTGCTTGACCAGTTTGCAATGAAGTATACAAACCAGAGAACAGATGAATACGGCGGCTCTTTAGAAAACAGATACCGTTTTGCGGCAGAAATAGTGAAGGCTATTAAGAAGACTTGTGGAAATGACTATCCTGTTTCCCTTCGTTATTCTGTTGTTTCGAAAACAAAAGGGTTCGGGAAGGGAGCGCTGCCTGGTGAAGATGATTATGTCGAGGTAGGACGTGATATGGAAGAATCCGAAATAGCAGCCAAGTTCCTTCAAGATGCCGGTTATGATATGCTCAACTGTGATAATGGCACTTATGATGCCTGGTATTGGGCTCATCCGCCGGGATATATGCCTGAAAACTGCAACCTCTCCTATGTTAAGCACATAAAAGAATTCGTCACTATTCCTGTAGTTTGTGCCGGCAAGATGACACCTTCGGCAGCAGCGGAAGCGATTCGCGAGGGCAAGCTTGATGCAATGGGGGTGGCAAGGCAATTCCTGACAGACCCGGAATGGGTAATGAAGCTTATGGAAGACCGCGAAGCTGACATCAAACCATGTATTAATTGCCACAATGCATGTTTTACAATGGCAAAATATGAGGGTACGGCTAACATTCAGGATCTTACCGATTCAATGAAAATGGCACGCTGCGCACTTAATCCACGGACAATGCAATCAAAAAAATATAAAATTGAAAAAACGTCCAAAGTAAAGAATATTGCTATTATCGGTGGTGGTATAGGCGGTATGGAATCCGCATTGGTGCTTTACCAGAGAGGTCATAATGTCACTATTTACGAGAAATCAGATCATCTGGGTGGAGTCTTTATCCCGGCGTCATCACCTGAATTCAAGAAACATGAAAGAGGACTTGTAGAGTGGTACATAAGAGAGATCTCAAAGTATCCAATTAAGGTTGAACTAAACAAAGAAATCACGGATATCAATACGCTTGAAGCTGATGAGATCATTATTGCTACAGGGTCTGAGCCAAAACTCCCGCCAATTAAGGGAATTGAGCGCTCAATGGATGCGTTGGAGTATCTTTCCGGTAAGGAAGTCGGTGATAATGTTATCATTATCGGTGGGGGACTAACGGGATGCGAAATAGCTTATAATCTGATTCTTAAAGGCAAGAATCCACAAATTGTCGAAATGAAAAATGATCTTATAGCTGTCAAAGGAGTGTGTCTTGCCAACTCATCATTCTTACGTGAAATGCTCGCTTTAAAAGAGACACCTGTTTATCTTGAAACAAAGGTATTGGAAATCAAAGAGGATAGCGTGGTTGTTCAAGATAAAAATGGAAAGACTATTGATTTAAAATGCGATTCGGTCATAAACGCGATTGGATACAACCCGAAGCCTCTGGCAAAACCCTCTAAGAAGGTGCATATTGTCGGTGATGCCAAAAAAGTTGGCAACCTGCGTACAGTAATATGGCGGGCATGGGATGTCTGTATGAAGCTATAGTATTTTACATTACATATCTTATCTTGTTAAGATAGTGGTTGTATAAAATAGGTGTTTATTTGTAAAACTATGAGGCCGTTCTGCGGCCTCATAATTTTATGTTGCTTATTTTAACAATTAACAAATCATTATTTTGCTAAGCATAATCTTTACTGTTATAGAAGCACTTTTTAATGGTATATATCATTATATTAGGTTCTATCAAGAAAAAAATGTGTGGTGATTATTTGCATTTAAAAACACTTATTCTAACAGGTCTTGGTTTTATATTTCTTGGACTGGGTGCAATTGGATTATTATTACCTGTGTGGCCGACAACTCCTTTTGTTTTGCTTTCTGTCGCATGTTTTTCTTCGGAACCTCATATCAAATCTAAAATTATGAAGATCCCATTTTTCAGGGAGCATATTGAAAATTATGAGAATAAGACCGGTCTTTCGAAAAAAACTTTCTGGTCGAGCATTATCTGGTTGTGGAGCACATTGTTAATATCCATGATTTTAGTTAGTAATCTGTGGATTTCATTATTACTTCTACTTGTTGGACTTTCTGTGACTTTTCATCTTTCGTCAATAACGAGAGACAGAAGGGAGCAATAAATTACAATTATCCCTGTGATATTTGCATATAAAAATGAAAGGAGTCTTATCATGAACGAATACAAAAAGTTAACTAACGAAGTCGGTGCTCCGGTAGCCGACAATGAACATTCTATTACCGCCGGTCCCCGAGGTCC
>JAAYTR010000038.1 GCA_012523685.1 Clostridiaceae bacterium
CAGGTAAGGGTGCAGTAAGAGAGACGTTAAAGAAATACGTTCATGCATAAAATTAATTGTTTAGGAGCGATGTACAACCATGCTGGTTTTATCATTAGAGTCAAGTACAAGCTCTGCAAAGGCTTTACTGTTTGACACAAAAAAAGGTGTTATAGGATCAAAAAACCAAACATACAGTTCTGATATATGCTCAGATGGAAAGACCGATACAGATGCAGTATTCAGGCTCACAATGAGTCTGGGCAAGGAAATTGCAGCGGGGAAAAGTATTGATGCGGTTGCAATATGTGGAACCTGGCATAGCATAAGTGTTTGCGACGGATCTATGAATGCTGTCACTCCTACGTTTTACTGGAACTTTATGGACACATCGGATCAATGTAAAAAAATGCGGGAGGATAAGCAGCTTAGCCATAAAATATACACAAGAACAGGGTGTATGCCACATGTTACGTATCCGCGGCATGTTTTAATTCATCTTAAAGAAAATGGATTTGATTTGACAGGAAAAAAGATTATCAGCCAGGGGGCTTATAATTTTTATAAGATAACCGGTGTATTTGCTGAGTCCATAAGTACTGTCAGCGGATCTGGCTTATTAAATATCAACACACTTAAGTATGATGACTTTATATTAGATTATATAGGGATTGATGAGTCCCAGCTGGGTACTCTTGTGAACCATACAGATATTGCGTATCTTAATGAAAATGGAGCTTCATTATTAGGAGTTGCCTCAGGGATACCGGTTGTTCCGGCTCACCCTGACGGAGCTCTTAATCAGGTCAGTAACGGTGCAGGGGCCCATGGAAAGATGACATTTTCTGTGGGCACGAGTGCTGCCATAAGACTTTCATCAGACAGGCCTGTTTTTTCTGATTACGGGCAGTTATGGTGCTATTATGGTCCTACCGGATGGCTTTCAGGAGCAGCAGTTTCAGGCGCGTGCAACTTAATTAACTGGTTTATAAATCATTTTGCTTCTGACAAATGGAGTTTTAAGGATCTTGAAAAATTTGAAGATGTAGGCGGAGATGTTCCCACCTTTTTACCCTTTTTATTTAGGGAGCGCTGCCCTGGCTGGCATGACGACAGGCTGGGCGGGTTTGTAGAGGTAAAACCGTCCCACAATATCCGGGACTTTTACAGAGCTCTTCAAGCAGGAATAATATTTAATATTCTTCAATGCTATGAGATTTTATGTGACGAGTACGGTGCACCTGATGAAATATTTATCTCGGGCGGAATAATAAATTCAGCGCAATGGACACAGATGGCAGCTGACATATTCCAGCGGGAGCTATCCTGTTTAAAAATTAAGGATGCGTCATCAATGGGTGCAATTGTGCTTGCTCTTCTGGCAGTCAAAGCTATCTCTGATATTTCGGACATACCCGAAGAATGCAAGGCGGCCTCAATGGTTTATCCCAGAAAAGAATTTGCAGACTATTATCTTGAGCAATATAACCGTTA
Organism: Clostridiaceae bacterium; assembly: GCA_012523685.1. Lineage (GTDB taxonomy): Bacteria > Bacillota > Clostridia > DSM-8532 > DSM-8532 > DTU059. The sequence goes on from JAAYTR010000038.1 coordinate 1,474, forward strand.
TAAATACTGGTATGAAAAAACTAAATAACAACAATTGTGGGGGGCAAAAAAATGGATAAAGAGAAAGAATGTTATACTATAAAAAAAATTCTGATTACACCCAGATCCTTTGGGAAAAGCGATAGATCGGTATTTGATCTGTTTAAGGATGCCGGGTATGAAGTAGTTATAAATCCATACGGTCAAATTCTCACAAAGGAACAAATGATTGAAAATATCAGGGATGTGGCAGGTATTATTGTTGGGGTAGACCCGCTTGATAAAGATGTGATTGATGCTGCGCCGAATCTTAAGGCTATTGCCAAATATGGTGTAGGTACCGATAATATCGATACAGAATATGCAAAATCAAAAGGGATTCCTGTATCAATAACAGCGGGGGCCAATTCAAATGCTGTAGCAGATTATACTTTTGCTCTCATGCTTGCAGTTGCCCGAAAGATTACGCTTATTAATGACATGTGCCATGAAAAGAAATGGACAAAGGTTTTAGGTTCTGACATATATGGAAAAACTCTTGGAATTCTGGGGCTGGGTGCTATCGGTAAAGGTGTGGCTAAAAGAGCTCAAGGCTTTGATATGAAGATACTTGCGTATGACCTATACTGGGATAAGGATTATGCAGAGAAAAACAATATTACTTATGCCACTGTGCAGGAGATTATTGAAACCTGTGATTTTATAAGCTTGCATCTTCCTCTCACTGATGATACCCGCAACATGATAAATGAAGCTGCTCTTTCTTCTATGAAGCCAAATTGCATTCTAATTAATACCGCCCGTGGCGGACTGATTGATGAATCTGCACTGGTCAAGGCCTTAAAGAATGGAGTTATTCAGGGTGCAGGGCTGGATGTCTTTAGCAGCGAGCCACCTGAAGATGAGGTAATATACAAGCTTGACAATTTAATTATGGGTTCCCATTGCGCGGCTTCAACAAATGGAGCTGCTGAGCAGATGAGCTATCTTTCAGCAACAAATTTGCTCAATGATCTGAAGAATTCATTGAGTAAGTAATAAAGGCCTGGTATATTTTTCTGGAAAAAACCGGGGGGAACTGTTCGCACAATTGAAACTCTAAGCTAAAAGGCTTAGAGTTTTGTTTTATTGCAAAGCAAATAAGGGTATTGGCATATGATAATTCAGATAGAATGAACCAGAACGGTTGATGTTTCGTCTAATAATAACAGCAGCCTATGTTTTTGCAATACATAAAAAACCCAGTATTATCCATGTTAAATATTTTAGAATTAATATTTTATATGATATAATATGCCCACATGCTGCAAAACAGCAGTTCGTTTTGCAGTATGTTTATGGTATAATAGTACATAGTGTTTTCTGTTAAATATTCTTAATAATTTTGTTGGGGGTAATTGAATGAGAAAACGTATATTAATAGTAGATGATGAAAAAAACATTGTTGATATACTAAAATTTAATCTAAATAAAGAATCATTTGATACTTTGGAAGCTTATGACGGGAAAACTGCTCTGGCTATTGCGGAGCGCGAAAAGCCGGACCTTATTCTGCTGGACGTTATGCTTCCCGAAATGGATGGATTTACTGTCTGCAGGAAGCTCAGACAGACTATGCAGACACCGATTTTAATGCTGACAGCCAGAGAAGAAGAGGTCGATAAGGTACTTGGTCTTGAACTGGGTGCGGATGACTATATTACCAAGCCTTTTAGCCCAAGGGAGCTTATGGCACGAGTTAAAGCAAATCTCAGAAGAACAATTGATGATATTATTCCTCAACAAAAAGATGAAATTCTTCGATTTGCCGACCTGGAAATAGACATTAACAGATATGAAGTAAGGAGAGACGGAGAAATAATTGAGCTTACTCTCAGGGAATTTGAGCTGGTCAAGTTCTTAGCTATGCAGCGGGGCCAAATTTTCTCGAGGGAGAATCTTCTTGAGAAGGTTTGGGGATACGAGTATTTTGGTGATGTAAGAACTGTTGATGTTACTGTAAGAAGATTACGTGAAAAACTGGAAAGAGATCCTTCCAAACCGGTTTACGTGTTAACGAAGCGCGGGGTTGGATATTATTTTAATTCGGCAGTATAAAGGTTTGTATGAGGAAAATTATTTCTAAGTCTGCTTTTTTTCGCAGTATACAATGGCGGTTGGTATTAATACTGATGCTTACTACCTTTGTTTTGATGTCGGTTGTCTGGGTTTTTTTAAATGCCAGAGTAGAAAATATTTTCTATGAAGACTTTAAAACCAACATTGAAACAAATTATGAGGCTTTAGGTATTAACCAGGAAAATACCGACTTTCAAAAACTTCTTAAAGAGTTAAAGGAAAATGCCTTAATAGCGGGTTTCATTCATGGCCCTGATAAAAGCTATACTATTATTGATAAAAGTACAGCTGAAATCTTATATTCGTCTGATGAACTGTATCAAACAGACAAAATCCAGTTCAGAAACGGTATTTTTAAGTCTGAGAACCTTTTATATGTTCTTTCTCAGGATGATCCCGAAGCCGTAGGAAACCGGCAAAAGTATACCAAGTCTGAGAGAGGGGACTTTTACGATTATGTAAAAATCCAGAGACTGAAGGACGGCGAATACGTTCTATTTTTTAAGTACAGCAGAGAAAGGGCTTTAGATGTTTTAAACGACTTTAGCAATGCTATTTTAGTGAGTACTGTTATTTCGCTTTTTGCGGCGGTAATAATCGGGTCCGTACTATCCAGGACAATAACTCTGCCCATAAATGATATCATGCACAGGGCAAAAAAAATAACCGACGGTGACTTTGGGTATGCGTTAGATGTAAAATCTGATGATGAAGTAGGCATGCTTACCCGGACTTTTAACTTCATGTCTTCACGATTAAAAAGCATGCTCACCGAGATTACCAGCGAGAAGAAAAAGCTGGAGACTATTCTTAACTATATGACCGATGGAATCATTGCATATAACAGAACCGGAGAGGTTATTCTCACTAACCCAGCCGCCGAAAAGCTGTTGAAAAGCAAAGCTGCCGATATAGTATCGTTTGATGAATTTATGAGTACCCTCGGAATTAAGCTTAATATGGGCAGTATAATCAGTGATAATAAAATAATTGAACCTCTTCATAAGGTGCAGTACAAAGATAAATATATTAAAATTCATTTGGCCATCTTTACAGATGAAAACAATCAGACTGATGGTATAATCGCGGTTTTACAGGATATAACCGAAGAGCATAAGCTGGATATTATGCGTAAAGAGTTTGTGGCTAATGTATCACATGAGCTCCGAACTCCTCTTACATCGGTAAAAAGTTACACCGAAACGCTTCTGGATGGAGCGCTGCAGGATAAAGCTACTGCTGAGCAGTTCCTGGGAGTAATAAATGAAGAAACAGATCGAATGACCCGTCTTGTAAAAGATTTACTTACTCTTTCACAGCATGACGGAGGTATAAAACTAAACTTTGAGGATATTTCGATAAGCGATCTGGTCGGTTCCTGTGCAGACAGAATGAAACGTGAGGCTAAATTAAAAAATCAGGAACTCAAGGTAAGGATAAAACAGGGCATACCCATAATTCAGGGAGACAGATACAGAATAGATCAATTAATTATTAATATAATTAGTAATGCCATAAAATATACTCCTGAAAAAGGCAGAATAACGGTGCAGGCTCACTGTGATAAAGAGTTTGTTATTATAAGCGTCGAGGATAATGGTATAGGAATACCTGCACCGGATTTAGACAGAATATTCGAGAGGTTCTACAGAGTGGATAAAGCCCGTTCAAGACAAATGGGAGGAACAGGCTTAGGCTTGGCTATTGCCAAGGAAATAGCAGTTCTTCACGGCGGGAATATAACTGTAAAGAGCAAACCGGGAAAAGGGACACATATATCTATATTTTTACCTGTTAGAAAACCGCACCAACAGGCGCTTTGAAGGGGCTGCAAGCAGGTAATTTCGTTTTAAAACCCATGTAATGGAATTGTAATACAATTTCATGTATACTATAGACTATGAGTATAGGCAGATTCTGTCTGATTTTTTGATGAATTGTAAAGCCTATTGTATTTCCGGAGGAATAGTTATGGCAAAAAAG
>JAAYTR010000039.1 GCA_012523685.1 Clostridiaceae bacterium
ATATTTTTTTGTGCGAGGGAGCGTCTCGCCAAGTTCATATCTTGAAATAGATTTAATAGAGATGCCAGATTTTTTTGCTAATTCTTCTTGGGTTAAGTTTTTTTCTGTTCTCAAATCTTTTAATTTTTGGGCGAAGTTCATCGTTTATCCTCCTTTATGGTCATTGAAAGTCTTAAAAAATGAAAAATGGTATTGACATAAGCCATTAAGTGACTTAATATAATATAAAATATGACATTCAACGACTATATTATACTTTTAAAGTCTTAATTAGTCAATCTAATATAGTGAAAAAGACGAATTATAGGAGGATACGTTGAAAGCAAAATTTATTAGAGAAAATTATGAGCCAATGATTCTAGATGAACTAGTTGGCGTTACAGGACTTATGTTATCTGATGATGTTTTTTGTTCTATTGCAAGTGAGGATGATGGTGTGCTTCCTCATGACATCGCCAACAACAGCATCATTTTTATAGATAAAAAAGCAAAATACAAGAAAGAAGATTACATCGTAATCAAGGACAGCAGAGTAACAGAAGACGGATATAGAATTACAAAAGCTCTTTCTAACAAAGATAAGTATTTTGTTGGACGTTTAATGATGTCCATCAAAATTTATTGAGGGCGATATTATGAGGTGGAAAATTGAAAAGAATTACAGAAAATACAGAGATAAAAGGTTCATACGAATCCTATAAGCATAATGCAAAGTTACTACTTAAACTTTATAGGAAAGTCAGCTTTCATGTTCAAGATCGAATTCAGATGAAAGATCAAGAAGTTTATGCAAGCAGAAGACAACACTTAGAAGATTTAGTCATAAGTTTTTTAGAGGTAGATACAGCCGTAGATGTAAGAAAATTGGAAGAAAGCTTAATTGATATCAATGTGAGCTTATCTTTACTAGAACTTATGGACTTATCTTTAGAAAGACTGAGTAGATATCCAAATAATGGAGAACTTTATGCTGAAATTTTAAGACGCAGATACTTTACGCAGGAAGCCAGAACCTGTGAACAATTACTTTCTGTTCACAGCATGAGTAGGTCAACCTATTTCAGATATCTAAATAAGGCGACAGAAGCTTTCGGGAATATGCTTTTTGGATATGCCTTACCAGATGTCATAGAAGCATTACAGGCTATACAGGAACTGCCTATGGTAGCTGAAATCGCTCAACCCTATGAGACATGATTGAGACTATATTGGGACAAACCTGGCACTAGTTTGGTACTTAATTGCTACTGTAATGGGACTTCATCTAATTTAATCTAATATCATAAGGCGATTTTTGCCTTAAATATTATGGAATGGCCACGGATTACTTCGTGGCTTTTTTATTCCCAAAATTAGGTGAAAACAAATGAATAAAACAAGAGCTCCACCAGCCTCCTTGAATTTCAAAACACAAAAAGAAATTTAAGGAGGTTTTTTTAATGGTAAAGAAAGAATATTTTATTTTTGTAAATGGCGACAAGGTGATGGTAAGTAAGGAAGTATATCTGGCTTATTGGCAACATACGAATAGAGAGAATTATTTAGAGCGACTTGATAGGCAAAACAAGTTGCTCTTTTTTTCTGACGTAGATCATGATGGAAATTTTGTAGACAACTTGGCAGATAAAAGTGTTGATGTTGAAAAGCTAGTCGAGACGAAAGAAGCCATTGAAGCTTTAAATACTGCCTTGTCTGAACTAAATGATGAAGAAAGAGAAATTATTAATGCTTTGTATTTTCAAGAAGAAACTACAAGAGTAGTGGCCAATAGATTTGGATTGCCACAGACAAATTTAATTAGAAGAAGAAATAAGATACTAGAGAAATTAAGAAAAATTTTAGAAAACATATAAGAAAAAGTGGTTCAAAGGGGACAAATTTTCACTCTATAAGGTGAGGGGGAATTTGTCCCTTGTTTTATTCCAAAACAAGCAACTAA
>JAAYTR010000299.1 GCA_012523685.1 Clostridiaceae bacterium
CCGCTTATTCTTATTGTGGTAAAATGATAATACTCCTTGGTACAGAGTATTTTATGTATGCAAGAATCTTAGTTTATTAATCAGAAATAGGAGTAGGATTAGGATTATGTTAAAGGATTATCTTGCGGTTGGGAAAGTAGTGAATACCCACGGTATTAAAGGTGAGCTGAAGGTAATACCTATAACATCTGATATATCGCGTTTTGATTACCTCCTTTTTGTAACTGCAAACTATGGGGGGACATTTAAGGAATTTAGAGTTATAGGCTGTAGAATCCATAAGGGATTTGTTCTTATCAGGCTTAAAGGGATCGATACTATGAGTGATGCCGAAAAGCTAAAGGGGCAGGAACTCTTTGTCCACCGTAAGCATGCGGTTGAGCTCGAAGAAGATGAATACTTCATTTGCGATTTAATTGGAATAGATGTATATGAAGAGGATAAACTGCTGGGACAGTTGACAGATGTTCTGGAAACAGGTAGTAATGATGTTTACATTGTTCAGGACAGCAATATGAGAGAAATCCTTATCCCGGCTTTAAAGTCCGTGGTTGAAAGTATTGATATAGAAGGAAAACGGATGCAGGTAAAACTTCCGGAGGGTTTAATTGATGATATTTGATGTATTGACCCTCTTTCCGGAGAGTATAGACAGATTCTTAAATGAAAGCATTATCGGAAGAGCAAGGGAGAAAGGGATAATAAAGGTAAACACCATTAATATCAGAGATTTTTCTTTGGATAAACATCGGAAGGTGGATGACTATCCCTATGGGGGAGGAGCCGGGATGGTTATGACTCCACAGCCCTTATACGATGCATGGGAATATGCTGTAAAACAAAGTCCGGTAAGGACGAAGACTATTTATATGAGTCCTCAGGGAAGAGTTTTAACACAAAATGTTGTAAGGGAACTTAAAAACGAAGAAAGACTAATAATTATCTGCGGACATTATGAAGGAATAGACGAAAGAGTCCTGGAAGAAATTGTTGATATGGAGATATCAATAGGGGACTATGTTTTAACAGGTGGAGAGCTGCCTGCCATGGTTCTGATTGATTCAATCAGCCGTCTTGTTGAAGGTGTATTAAGCTCTGATGAATCTTATCTTAAAGAATCTCATTATGATGGTCTGTTAGAGTTTCCCCAGTATACGAGACCTTATGAGTACAGAGGGAAAAAAGTCCCGGATGTGTTAATATCGGGTCATCACGCGAATATTGAGAAATGGCGTTATTTAAAGATGCTGGAAAGAACCAGAGATAAGCGGCCGGATATGTTTGAAAAATACGAAAAGGAAAATAAGCAGAAAGTATTAGAAGCTTTTGGTTTATTGCCGAAGAAAAAAAGAAGGAAAAAGGCTGGTGGTATAATTGACGGCGAAAAAGGAACCTCTGGCGTATAGAATGTCTCCGCGAAGCTTGGATGAGTTTGTGGGACAGGAACATATAATAGGTCATGGAAAACTGCTTAACAGAATGATAAAAGCGGACAAAATATCCTCAATTATACTTTTTGGTCCTCCGGGAACCGGGAAAACTTCAATTGCCAGGATAATTGCCAATACTACTAAGGCTGCCTTTTTCAGGCTGAATGCTGTTACCGCAGGTGTTAAGGATATCAAACATGTAGTGGAAGATACTCAAAATACATTTATGAACCCTACCGGTAAGGCTGTTTTATTTATTGATGAAATTCATCGATTCAATAAGGCTCAACAGGATGCACTTCTTCCGCATGTTGAGGATGGCACTGTAGTGTTGATAGGAGCCACAACTGAAAACCCGTTTTTTGAAGTCAACAAAGCTCTGATTTCCAGATCTACAGTTTTTCAGCTTGAACCGTTAAAAAAAGAGCATATTTCAAAGATTATAAAAATGGCTGTTACAGACAAGGACAGGGGATTAGGCAACCTTAAAATAGATATTGATGAGGATGCTGTTTCGTTGCTTGCCGATATGTCGGGGGGAGACGCGCGTATTGCGTTAAATGCACTGGAATTGGCTGTACTAACTACAGATATGAATGAAGCCGGGGTTTACAGTATTACCACAGATGTTATAATGGATTGTATACAAAAAAAGGTAGTCAGGTTTGATAAATCATCGGAGCAGCACTACGATAATATCAGTGCCTTCATTAAATCAATGAGAGGGAGCGATCCTGATGCAACACTGCTATATTTGGCTAAGGCGCTTTATGCAGGAGAAGATCCGGAATTTCTGGCCAGACGAATTATGATTTGCGCATCCGAGGATGTAGGTATGGCAAATCCAAATGCGCTTACATTAGCAGTCGCTGCTTCTCAGGCAGTACATATGATAGGAATGCCGGAGGCAAGAATTTTGTTGGCTCAGGCAGCGGTAATGGTTGCGACCAGCCCGAAATCTAATTCTACGTACAAGGCTATTGATGAAGCTCTGTATGATGTCGAACACAAGAATACCGGCGAAGCTCCCATGCATCTTCGTAATGCAGTAACCAAGGGAATGAAAAGTCTGGGTTATGGAGTCGGATATAAATATGCCCATGATTACCCGGGCAATATTGTTAATGACATGGAATATATGCCTGAGGAAATGCGGGGTACTTATTATTATCACCCTTCTGCTAACGGGTATGAAGCAAAAATAAAGGATTGGCTTGAAAGACGAAGAAATGCAAAAAATACAGAACTAAGGTGATGGCGCATGAAAAATAATGTAAAACGTCGCATAAATACCAGAAAAATTCTCTCAAGAGTGTTAATACTGGCAGGAGTACTCTTGATAGCAATACCTGCTGTTATAACCTATTTTAATACGAAACGGAATAATGATGTTATTGATGAATTTTTAAGACAATCAGAAGCTGCTGCATCAAATATTCACCCTTTGGAGGATGTAGAAGTGGAAGCCTTCTATATTCCTCCCGAGTTAAGTCATGCCGAAACGCCCGCGGATACCACTGCTGCGCCGGAAGCAACTGCAGAAGATGAACCTGTTGAGGATGAGCCTGCAGAAGAGGAGCCTTCAGCAACACCTGCACCGGCTAAGAAGCCGGGGATGAGCAAGGAAGAGATGCAAAGGCGTACCAAAGGAGTTTTACTTATACCAAAAATAGATGTAAAGATGCTGATTATGGACGGAGTTGATGATGATACCCTTCGGGTTGCTGCCGGCAGACTCCCGTATACAGATGATTTGGACGAAGTTGGAAATTGTGTTTTGGCAGGACATCGCAGCTTTACCTTCGGGAAATATCTAAACCGTTTGAATGAATTAGAAATCGGAGATAAAATAACCGTACAGACCAAGGAAAAGACCTTGAACTATACCATATATAAGAAGTTTATTATAGAGCCCGACGATTTTTCTATAATTGAGAAGAATGATACCGACAAGATATTAACCGTATTTACATGTGACCCGCCGGGAATTGGCTCACACAGACTGGTGGTACAGGCAACGCAGGATGAGTAATAAAAGGGCTGTAACGGAATAACATTTTCAGTATTCCGATACAGCCTTTAATATTATTCGGTCGCGGTTAATGCCTTTTCTAATCTTTCTATTCCAATTTTTATCCGTCTTAAGGATTCATTTTTCCCAAGTATATCCGCAATTTCTATTGCTCCGCCGGGGGTAACCTCCCAGCCTGAAAGAGCAGTGCGAACTGGCCAGAGCATTTGTCCGTTTTTTATGCCGAGGCGTTCTGCTAAACCCAGAAGATTGTCATGGATAGAAGACTCATTCCAGTCGTCCATATTCTCTAACACAGGAAGAGCTTCCTTTAAGCTTTTAAGTGAATTGTCCAATGTAGTTTTCATTTTTTTATGAACATAGATATTAAGGTCATAGTCACACAATTCATTAAAAAAGCCTATTTTAGAAGGAATATCAGTCAGAACCTCAGTTCGCGCCTGTAATAACTTGCTTATCTTAAATAAATCGATTTCTTTGTTGGATATACTTTCAGAAAGATAGGGCAGAACAAGAGCATGGAATTCTTCTGCGCTCATCGCCCTGATATACTGTGCATTAAACCACCTTAGCTTATCCATATCAAAAGCTGACGGTGATTTACTTATGTTCTTTATATTAAATACTTTTTCCAGCTCAGAAAGTGTAAACATTTCCTGATTTGAGTCGGGGGACCAACCCAAAAGTGCAATATAATTGATTATGGCTTCTACAAGAAACCCCATTTTCAATAAATCCTCGAAACTGGCATCGCCTTTACGTTTGGATATTTTAGAACCATCGGGCTTAACTATAAGGGGAAGATGAATATAAATCGGGATATCCCACCCGAATGCTTCGTATAAAAGATTGTATTTTGGCGTGGAGGAAAGGTACTCGCTTCCTCTTACCACATGTGTAATATCCATAAGATGATCATCAATCACATTGGCAAAATTATACGTGGGAAGACCGTCACTCTTAAGCAGAATTTGATCCTCAAGCATATTATTCTCAATTGAAATGGTACCATATACAACATCTTCAAATGTTGTTGTGCCCTCTCTGGGCATCTTCTGTCTGATTACATAGGGTTCTTTGTTCCGCAGTTTAGCGGCTATTTCCTCTTTTGAAAGGTTCAGACAGTGGCGGTCGTACATAAATGTCTGATTCTTTTCTTCACATTCTGCCCGCAAAGCATCCAGCCTTTCTTTGGAACAGAAGCAATAATATGCATGTCCCTTTTCAATTAACTCTTCGGCATAAGGCCTGTAAGTGTTTTTTCTATCGCTTTGAACATATGGACCGTATGGCCCTCCTATATCAGGACCCTCATCATGCTTCATACCACACAGTTTCAAAGTGTTATAAATAATATCTACAGCGCCTTCTACCAAGCGTTCCTGATCAGTATCTTCAATACGTAAAATGAATTTACCGTTCTGGGATTTTGCAACCAGATACTCATATAATGCTGTTCGCAGATTTCCAATATGCATGTACCCGGTGGGGCTTGGTGCAAAGCGGGTTCTTACTTGACGTTCCATAATATCTTTCCTTTCGTGCAGTTCGTATTTTTCTATGTAAATCAAAATTAATTCTGTCTTTACTTAAATTATCAATGATATTATACATGATTATGCAGGGGGATTACAGTATAATATTCGTGAGTAAAGGTAAATACCGTCTCGTTATATAGTATAATGAGGCTTTTAAAGAATGAAATATTAAAGTATAATTCTATTTGTGAACCAAAACAGATATTATTCGTCAAATTAAGTGAAGGATGGAGGCAGAAAACTTGACTCCTTCAGAAATGAACAAAGAGATAACTCGACTCATCGAGGAATATGGAAATGATGTTTTAAGAATAGCTACAGTAATACTTAAGTCGAAAGAGCTGGCAGAGGATGTGTACCAGGAAACATTTCTCAGGGTTGTCCGTTCTTATTCGAGCTACCGTCGGGAGAGCAGCGAAAAAACTTGGATTATAAGTATTGCCGTAAATATCTGCAGAGATTATATAAGAAGTGCCTGGAAAAGACGTGTGGTTGTTACAGATGACTTTCTTACATATACTGCCGACAGTGATACCGAAGAGATAATCGAGAAAAGAAGTGAAAAACAGGCACTAATTAATGCCATTATGAAGCTGCCCGACAAATACAGAGAAATTATTCATCTCTTCTATTATCAGGAGATGGGAGTTAATGATATAGCAAAAGTTTTAAGAATTCCGGGGGGGACCGTGAAAAGTAGGCTGTTCAAAGCGAGGACACTGCTTCACGACATGATTGGAGGTGAGGCTCATGGCTGAATCATATGATAGAAACTCATCTTGTTCTATCTCTGATGACATGATTAAAGAGGCTTTAAAGTCAGGGCTATCGAGCATTAAAGCCTCGGATGATCTTATTAATATTACTTTGGA
>JAAYTR010000040.1 GCA_012523685.1 Clostridiaceae bacterium
GCGGAGTCGAAGGATCTTTCCTGTCGTCTTAAAGAATCAGAAAAACATTTACATTCAGGGTGACAAAAGTCAGCTACTGTTTAATGCAATTTTAGGATACAATAGAGATAAGGTTTACCCAATGGATATATGGAGTGATAAACAAATGATAATTCAATGGTTTCCCGGACATATGGCGAAAACTAGACGAGTCATATCTGAACATCTAAAATTAGTAGATGTTGTGGTTGAATTGCTGGACGCACGTATTCCCCAATCCAGCAGGAACCCGGAAATTGATTCAATATTGAGGGATAAACCCAGAATTATAGCTCTCAATAAAAGTGATTTGTCTGATCCCGAACAAAATAAAAAATGGAAAAGTTATTTTTCCAAACAGGACATCAGCGTTATTTACACAAACGCTATAACAGGTATGGGACTTGGAGAGCTTAAGGGAAAGTTGAAACAGCTTACAAGAAAGAAACTTCAGTCAGCTCAGGCAAGAGGGCGCATGCAAAGACCAATAAAGACAATGGTTGTAGGTATTCCAAATGTGGGAAAGTCTGCATTTATTAATAAAATCGCAGGAAAAGCCAGTGCCCAAACCGGAGACAGACCCGGTGTAACCAGATCACAACAATGGGTTCGGATTAACCCTGAGATTATGCTGCTGGATACCCCGGGAATATTATGGCCAAAATTTGAGGATCGATTGACAGGACTAAACCTTGCTTTTACGGGAGCCATTAAGGATGAAATAATGGATACCACCGAGCTTGCGGCTAGACTTCTGGAAATGCTGGCTGTTATGTACCCCGAGAGAATTAAAGTGAGATATAAGCTGGAAGATTTAAATGACAAGAAAGGCTTTGATCTTTTGACCGAGGCCGGGAAAAGACGCGGCTGCCTGATTGCGGGAGGCGAGATAGATCTTAATAGAATTGCTGCGATTGTACTTGATGAATTCAGGGGTGGAAAAATAGGAAAGATTACACTGGAGATTCCACCCGAGGAGGCAAAGTATGAAAAAACCGACAATTAAGAGTCTCAAAGAGAAAGCCGAGAGTATGGAAATTACTGAAGCCTATAAATGGTTATCTTCTCTGCCGGAAGAATATGGAGAGTCAGTAAAGAAACTTGCCGATAAATATTATAAGCGGATGGAATTGATGAAAAAGGAAGAAGAGCGGCTGCTTGCGATGTCATCACTGGAATCTGAAGCCTACGGTAACGGCTATTGTTTTGTAGGTGGTATTGACGAAGCAGGCAGAGGACCGCTGGCAGGGCCGGTTGTTGCAGCCTGTGTCATCTTGCCGAAAGGATGTTTACTACATAAGCTGAATGATTCGAAAAAACTGTCTTCGGCAGTCAGATACGAGCTTTATACCCGGATAAAGGCTGAGGCGGTTTCGTACGGGATCGGTATTGTTGAGAACTATATAATTGATGACATAAATATTTATGAGGCTACTAAAAAGGCTATGGAACTAGCTGTTAACTGCATGAAAACCAGGCCGGACTTTCTTATTATTGACGCAGTCAAACTAAAACTGGACATACCTCAGAAAGCTGTTCCAAAAGCTGACCAAAACTCAGTTTCAGTTGCTGCAGCCTCGATTTTGGCTAAAGTCACAAGGGACAGAATGATGGAAAAACTGGATGGAATATATCCCGGGTATGGGTTTGCCAGGCATAAAGGTTATGGAACCGCAGAACATATTGCCGCAATAAAGGAAAAGGGACTTTGCCCGATACACAGAATAAGCTTTACAAAAAACTTTGTGTAGAGCAGGTGGTTAAATGGATACTATGAATGTAAACTCAGCTTTACCTCAGCAGATTTTTCAGATACTTTCCAAAGCTTCTCTGGAGAATTTAAACGCTGGAGATATCTTAAGCGGAAGAGTGCAATCCCTGGAGAACGGCTTGCTTCTGGTAAAGCTGCTGGACGGATCTTTTTTTACAGCTAATGCTCCCGAAGGGTTTTCGATTGGAATAGGAGAGACAATCACCTTAGAAATCGGTGAGCGGCTAAACAATCAGCTGACTGCAAAAATAGTCGGCAGAGAAACAGCCAGTTCCGGAAAAACTGATGAAGAAGCAGCACTTGTTAATGCAATAAAGTCAAATCTTGATGCTCTTGGCGTTTCTAGCACGCAGCGGCTGATTACAAGTGTGCTTGACCTTATTGATGCTAATCCCGGAATTTCTCCCGAAGAAGCTGCTTTTATGGTATCCAACGGGCTTGAACTGAACAGTGAAATGTCAGAAATACTGCAAAAGATATCAGAACATGAATTCAGCCTGCACGAAAATCTGCAAAGCCTTGAAGAAGGCCTTTATGACGCACTTATTAAAGCCGGCCCTGATACATCCTTAAATCTGTTAAAGCCGCTGTTATTGTCACAGGAAACCGACGAACTATCCGGACTCATTAAGGAAATGCTTTCTGAGGGGCATCCCAGGCTTGCTCAGGCAATCGAACAAAACGTCCGGGACTTAATTGCCAGAACTCTTATGGATGAGTTCGCAAAAACTGAAAATACTGGTGAGCAGGGTAAGATTAACAAAGAAGCTGTGGAATCACTTGTCAGAACTGCTCTGTTGCATGCGGAAAACCTCGGGGAAAACGGAGGATCAATAAAAAGCGAAACATTATTAACACCTGAAAACACAGATGTTTTATTGAAGGCTATAAATAAAGCACTGGAAAACTTACATAAAAAAGCTGACATTCTTGGTAAGGATGATAAAAGCCCGGAATTGCAAAAAGAAATTAAAGAGATTTTGAGCAGATTATTCGACAAGGCCTTAATAAAAGTTGATAATGGCGTTGCAGAAAAATTTGATATCAGGGAAAAAAACGAGACCTTAAAGACAATCATGGACTTTTCACAAAAGGTTTTAAACAATTCTGACGAGAATGCCAGAGCGGCTAATATGCCAGCATACAAAGAGATTGACAACGCCTTCAGATTCTTCAATCAGATTACCACCTATGATTCTGTACTGCAGCTGCCTATTATGATAAACAAAGAGAGAACTACCGGAGAACTCTACGTTATGAAGCGAAAGAAAGGCAGAAGGAAGATTGATACAGAGAATTTTACGCTGTTCTTGTCGCTTTCAACTAATAGCCTTGGTATTGTTGAGTCCTTTTTAAATGCAAGCCACAGGCGTATAACAATAAGCTTCAGAGTTGAAGATGAAAACCTGGTCAAGCTTGTTAAGGATAATTATAGAGTGTTATACGACGGGCTTATGGAAAAAGGGTATAAGCTGGTTGAAATGAAGTGCAGGGTGCTGGATAAAGAAAGAGTCAATCCTGTAAATGCTGCGAAAAAAGCTCTGGACTTACTTGGTACTCTAACCAGGGTGGATATAAAAATATAGAGGTATTTTGATGGCTTTAAATAAAAATGAAGAACGAAAAATGAAAAAAGCTTCAGCATTAAGCTATACTCCCGGTGAAGACAGTGCCCCTAAGGTTATTGCATCGGGGAAAGGTGAAATAGCTGAAAAGATAATAGAAAAGGCCAGAGAGGCAAAGATTCCTGTATATGAGGACAAGCATCTTGCAGAGGCATTATCACATATCTCAATAGGAGAAGAAATTCCTGCAGAGCTTTATGAGGTGGTGGCCGAGGTTCTTTCATTTATCAGTAAGCTTGATGAGTCATATGGCCTGAGCAAAAAACTAATTAAACATGATTACAAATGATGAAGGAGAGAATACACATGAATAACCGCTCCTATGGAACTTTAGGTGAAGAAGCAGCGGTATCATATCTTGTCAGGCACGGTTATAAAATAGTAACACGTAATTTCCGTGTCGGCAGAATGGGAGAGATTGATATTATAGGCAAAGACGGGGACACTCTATGCTTTATTGAGGTAAAGTCCAGAAGTAATTACAGCTTTGGTTCTCCTGCTCAGGCTGTTTCAAGTCAAAAACAGGCTACCATAACAAAGATTGCGCAAGTTTACATGCAGAATAACCAATATTTCAATACGCCTGTCCGGTTTGACATTGTGGAGGTTATTATGGACAGGACAGGTAATATTAAAGATCTTTCAATCATTCAAAATGCATTTTAAGATTAATGGCGGAGGATAACATGCTTTTTTTTGATGCCCATTGCGATATATTATCAGCAGTAACCACACCCGAAGAGCTTTTTTCTAACAATAACCATTGGGATGTTGACAGAGCTCTTTCTAACGGCAGTTTTGTTCAGGTTTTTTCACTGTTTGCAGAAGGTAAGGATTCAAATGAAATAAAATACAAAATGGAGAAACAGATTGATCTGGCTCTCCTGGCCGAAAAAAACTATCCTGATAGAATAAAATTAATAAGAAATAAAGATGAGTTATCACATTTTATTGGCTCATCTGAATCAAAAAAAATAAACTGCCTTATTGAGGCTGAAGGAGCGGAAATTCTTGGGGATTCCTTATCGGAACTGGACAGATTATATGATGCCGGTCTTCGTATTCTTACGCTATCCTGGAATTATGACAATGCCGTATGTGACAGTATAGCAGGAAACAACAGACATAACGGGCTTTCAGCCTTCGGCAGACAGGTTGTCAAAAGGGCCGGAGACTTAGGGATAATAATTGACGTATCTCACGCATCGGATAAGACTTTTTCTGATGTTGCACAAATTTCAGAAAAGCCCTTTATTGCATCTCACAGCAACAGCCGTTCTGTTTGCTCTCACAGACGCAATCTGACCGATGAGCAAATAAGTTGTATAGCAAAAGGCGGTGGAGTTATAGGAATAAATTTATGTCCCGATTTTCTTAACAATTCGGGAAATGCCGATATAATGGACATAATCAGACATATAGAGTATATTTCTGCCCTGGTGGGGACTGAATTTATAGGCTTCGGTTGTGACTTTGACGGGATAGATAATCTTCCGGCAGGAATTTCAGGGGTGCAGGATACGGGTAAAATAATTGAAGCCCTTTTAAGATTGAATTACAAAGAATACGAGGTAAAGGATATCGCAGGCCTTAATTTTATAAGGCTGTTGCACGGTATACTCACAGCTTGAGGTAGACTAAAAAATAATGTATAATACCTTAGGACATCATTTAACTTTTAACAAAGTCGACATGATGTAATTTGGAGAAGTAATGGAAAATAAAAAGGACCTGCTGGATATGACATTCGAAGAGCTTAAAGAGGCTTTTACCACATTGGGGTATCCGGCATACAGAGCAAAACAGGTTCATCAATGGCTGTATTCGGGACAGCTTGATATAAACAATATGAGCAATCTTCCTAAAGAAATGCGGGAAAGGATTGCTGGTAAATTTATAGCTGGCGGCGTAAAAATAGCCGAAAAACTGATATCGAAAATTGATGGCACGAGAAAATACTTATTTGAACTAAAAGACGGAAATATTATTGAAAGCGTTCTAATGAAATACCATTACGGTTATTCGGTATGCCTGTCTACCCAGGTGGGTTGCCGTATGGGTTGTGCGTTCTGTGCTTCAGCCAGTCTTGGTATGATCAGGAACCTGACAGTGAGTGAGCTGTTAGCTCAGGTTCTGACCATCGGCCATGATATAGGTGAAAGAATCAGCCATGTAGTACTTATGGGTATAGGCGAGCCCTTTGATAACTATAATACTGTGATGGAATTTATGAGAAGAATAAACCGTGAGGATACTTTAAACATCAGCTTCAGAAAGATGACAGTGTCCACCTGCGGAATAGTGCCCCGTATACTGGAGTTTGCCCGGGAGGGTATACCGGTGAATTTGTCAGTATCCCTGCATGCACCGAATGATGAGATAAGACAAAGGACAATGCCTGTAGCTAAAAGATGGTCATTTGATGAGCTGCTATCAGCCTGTAAGGAATACACCAGGATTACTTCACGCCGGATAACTTATGAATACTCGATGATAGAAAATGAAAATGACTCTGTTGAGTTTGCGGAGATTTTAGGAAAGAAACTAAAAGGAACTCTCTGCCATGTAAATCTTATTCCTGTAAATACCATAGAGGGAATAGGCTTTAGCAAAAGCTCAAGAGCGAGGATAGAAGATTTTAAGCGTACTCTGGAAGGATATGGTATAGCTGTTACTGTCAGAAGAGAGCTGGGCTCAGATATTATGGCAGCATGCGGTCAGCTTAGAAGGAATAAGATTACTTGATCCGGGAAGGTGTAAAGTTTGAAATATTCAGCATTAAGTGACATTGGACTCAAAAGAGAAAAGAATGAGGATAACTGGAATATAGTTTTGGATAAGGAAGGCAATCCCATTGGCTTTATTATTGCTGACGGAATGGGAGGATATCTGGCCGGAGAGGAAGCCAGCAGAATTGCCGTGGAGAATATGTCCCTAATGGTACTGGAGTGCGCCTCCAGGAACCTTTCCGACGAGTCTATAAGAGATATTGTAATAAATGAAATAAATAAAATTAATGACAGGATAATGAGCTATTCCCTTCAAAACCTGGGGGGATTGAAAAGTGGTACGACGCTTTCAGTAGGAATGGTTATAGGTAATCATCTACATATAATTCATGTTGGAGATTCCCGTGTCTACAGAATTCGGGAAGGGAAAATAAGCCGTTTAACCGAAGACCATTCTTTAGTTGCAAAACTCATCAAGGAAGGACTTATCAGCGCTGATGAAGCAAATCATCATCCTGACAGGAACCGCATAACGCGGGCACTTGGATTTCAAGAGGATTTCTTTCCTGATATAAATAAGGAGCTTATACTGCCCGATGATATTTATATTTTTTGTACCGATGGGCTATACGAAGATATGAGCGACGAAGAAATATTGGAAACGGTAATTAATGAACCACGTGAAACCATTGCTAAGCGTCTTATAGAGAAGGCCAAGGAATATGGCGGAGCAGACAACATCACTGTAATTGTTACCTGGATGTAGTCAAAGGGGTGTAATAATGATTGGAACAGTTTTAGGAAATAGATACGAGATACTTTCTGAGGTAGGATCGGGAGGAATGGCCAAAGTTTACAGAGCCAAGGACCGGTACCTCCAAAGATTTGTAGCCATAAAGCTATTAAAGGAAGAGTTCAGTGAGGACAGCGAGTTTTTAAAAAGGTTTGATACAGAAGCTCAGGCGGCAGCAAGTTTAACCCATCCCAATATTGTACAGATATACGATGTAGGTGTTGATAATAACCGCTACTATATTGTAATGGAGTATGTGGATGGTATAACACTTAAAGAATATATTGAACGTAAGCACTCCCTTGACTGGAAGGAAACTGTCAATATTTCTATACAGATATGCAGTGCTCTGTCAAAAGCCCACAGCAGAAATATTGTTCACAGGGATATTAAGCCCACAAACATTATTATGACCTCCGAAGGGGTCGCCAAGGTGGCTGACTTTGGTATAGCCCATTCTA
>JAAYTR010000300.1 GCA_012523685.1 Clostridiaceae bacterium
ATTCAAACTTCTTTCTTTCAATTTTCTCGTTGGAAAATGACTTTACAACCCGAATTCCTGCCAAACTGTCTTGAGTCTGTGCATTAACCAATGCTATCTTCTCTCTGTTCTTTGCAAAGACAGAACGCATTTTAAGGTTGTAATGCGCTGTAAAAACAAAAATCAGTATCATTAATGCCAATAATATCAGCGTCAATGACACATTCATTGTCAGCATAATCATAACTGCGCCTACAATTTTAATAATTGATATAAATATATCTTCAGGCCCGTGGTGGGCAAGCTCCGATATGTCAAAAAGATCATTTGTCATCCTGGACATAAGCTTTCCGGTATTGGCGTCATCATAAAAGGAAAAGGATAGCTTCTGCAGATGATTAAATAAATCACTTCTCATATCCGATTCCATCCGAGCTCCCATAATATGCCCCCAAGATGTTATATAATGCTGGCAAAAATAACGGATAATATATAGTACCAAAAGCCCCGCTCCCGTAAGGAGTATTATTTGCACCATGTTTTGAGGGCGAATGTTGTAAACTTCATCCATAAGATACTTTATAAGTTTTGGAAATATTAAATCTATACCTGACAGAATGAGAGCACAGAACATATCCATATAAAACATGCTCTTATAAGGTTTGTAATATGAAATGAACTTTTTCAATTTACTCATAAACTGTCTATGTCCTCCATTTAAGCGTATGTAACATTTTACTACGAAAAGTGTTTAAAATCAATCTGTTGCAGTATTCTCTCCCTTAATACAAATTTGAAAATTTATAATATTTAGCTCCTCTATTTTATTAAGTATTGATAAATGTAATGAAAATTTATGAATAAGACATACTAAATCAAGATTCATACTCTAGAACTTATAAAAATAAAGGAGAAGTAAAAATAATGGCTAAACAAACAATGGATGGAAACCAAGCAGCCGCCTATGCCTCCTATGCCTTTACTGAGGTAGCTGCTATTTTTCCTATTACTCCGTCATCTCCCATGGCAGAGATGGTGGATGAATGGTCAGCTTATGGTAAAAAAAATATATTCGGTCAAGAAGTCAAAGTTGTGGAAATGCAGTCTGAGGCCGGTGCCGCCGGAGCTATGCACGGTTCTCTTGCAGCAGGTGCCCTCACAACTACCTATACAGCATCACAGGGATTATTGCTCATGATTCCCAACCTTTACAAGATGAGCGGAGAATTGCTCCCCGGAGTTTTGCATGTCTCAGCAAGAGCAATTGCCACCCATGCTCTTTCAATCTTCGGAGATCATCAGGATGTTATGGCATGCCGCCAGACGGGGGTAGTTATGCTTGCCTCTTCCAATGTTCAGGAGGCTATGGATTTAGGGTGTATCGCTCATCTATCGGCTATAAAGGCAAGACTCCCCTTCCTTCATTTTTTTGACGGCTTCAGAACCTCTCATGAAGTCCAGAAAATTGATGTTATCGACTATGAAGACCTTGCAAGAATTGTAGATTATGATGCTATAAACGAG
>JAAYTR010000301.1 GCA_012523685.1 Clostridiaceae bacterium
ACATGGAGGCCATCAAAGGGCAGTTCCCGCCCGGTCACAATTTCATACACCGTCCGCAGAGCGGCCTCCATCACACCTCCTGTGATTCCGAAAATGTCGGCTGCACCTGATGACATACCTAAGGGATTATCAAATTCGCAATCCTCGAGATCTCTGAAATTGATGCCGGCTTCCCTTATCATAGAGGCCAGTTCCCTGGTTGTCAGAACTGCATCAACATTAGCGTTACCATCATTTTTCATCTCGGCTCTGCGTATCTCAGTCTTTTTGGCAGTACAGGGCATAACGGATACAACGTAAATGTCTTTAGGATCCACATTAATTTTTTTTGCATAATAGGACTTTACAAGGGCACCTAACATGGTATGGGGAGATTTGCAAGTAGAGAGATGATCAATCTCATCCGGAAAAGTGTGTTCAATATATTTTATCCAACCCGGACTGCAGCTGGTTATCATGGGAAGAACCGCTCTATTGCCGGTCAGAGCGTTTTTAACCCGCGTCAAAAGTTCTGTTCCTTCTTCTATTATTGTCAAATCCGCAGCAAAATTAGTGTCGAATACATCATCAAAACCAAGCTCCCGCAATGATGCGGCAAGCTTTCCCGTAACCCGTTCTCCACATTCATAGCCGAATTCCTCGCCTATAGCTATACGAACCGCCGGGGCTACCTGAACAACCACACGCTTATTTTTATCATTGATGGCATTCCAGACTTCTTGAATAGAATCGGTTTCTTTCAGGGCACCCACCGGACATACTACCGTACATTGGCCGCAGTAAGCACAATTTACAGTACCGATAGGAAGATCCATAGCCGGCCCGATTATAGTATTAAAACCTCTGTTTTGAGCGTTTAAGATACCCACACCCTGAATTTCATTGCATGCGGTAACACATCTTCTACATAGAATGCATTTTGACATATCCCTTGTTATGGAAACTGAGCTGTCTAAAATGCATGCCGAACGTGCTCCGTTAAAGCGGGTTTCTTCAATTCCCAGAGTACGTCCCAATTCTTGAAGCTCACAGCTTTGATTTCTTTTACAGCTAAGACAGTCTTTTGAATGGTCCGACAACAAAAGTTCATAAAGGACTTTCCTGGCCTTTCTGACTCTGGATGAATTTGTGTGAATCACCATGCCCTCAGTAATTTTTGTGATACATGAGGCTTGCAGGGTTTTTGCACCCTCAACTTCAACAACGCAAATTCTGCAGGATCCGAATTCATGGATACCCTCCAGGTAGCACAAATGGGGGATATTAATTCCATTGTTTTTGGCAGCTTCTAGAATGGTGAGATTTTCATCCGCAGAGATTTTCTTTCCGTTTATGGTAAGATTAATCATTATACTACCTCCTATCACAGTGTAAGCAGCGCATGGATTCGGCCATGGCATTGAGTTTATGGAATCCCAGCACAACTTCATTATCCATATTCATTCGCTTATCAACGGGCAGCATGTCAAGAGGGAACCTGTTTAATGCAACGATCTCATCCTCGTCAAAGGTATCGGGGATATCAATTTTAGGTCCTTTGTTAAGTTTTCCTTTTCCGCCAAGATACAGGTCTATGGAAACAGCAGCTTTTTTACCGTCTGCTATAGCTGATATGACTGTATCGGGACCTCTGGCTACGTCTCCTCCTGCAAATACACCATCCATTGTTGTCAT
>JAAYTR010000302.1 GCA_012523685.1 Clostridiaceae bacterium
AGGATACTGATTGCCGGTATAGGTCTGGAATACCTTTTTGACGATGTTACCGCCGATTGTTCCGGCTTCACGAGAAGTTAAATCACCATTGTAACCTTGCTTTAAGTTAATACCAAGCTGGCCAGCAATCTCATACTTCATATTGTCAAACTGGGTTTTGCTGTTTGAATTGTTATTTGCCATTAATCTCACCTCCTCAATGCTTATTATTGCTCATGCAAATCTATTTATAAGTAGAAAGTTATGGTGAAAACGGAATATTCACTTAATTCTTAAAATCTACATTTTAAAATATTGCTGTACCATATTAACTGTTTGCAGAATTCAGAAGAATTTGACAAATTTCATGAAAATATGAGAAAATAAAGGAAATATTATCACGGTTATGGCAGAACATTTGTTGTACCTGTCATAATATTGTGGTATATTCTTATATAGGTACATTTATGTGTTTTTTTCGTACGCAATTTTATACAAATGATAAGATGATTGCTCTAGGCAATTTAAAGGGGTGATTCTGTGCTGTCCAATCTTCTGTTTACAAAAAATAATATTGAGCGAGGGCTTGATGCCGCATGGCTTAGGAATGATGTCATTTCACAAAACATAGCCAATGTTGACACACCCGGTTATAAGAGAAAAGTAGTTCGATTTGAAGAGTTCCTCGATAATGAGATGAAGACCGGAAGGATTTCGCAGGGAAAGACCAGATTATCCTCAAATGGCATGCAGATTACTGAAGATCCCACTAATTCATCATACAGAAGCGACGGTAACAATGTGGATATAGAGCATGAAATGGCATTGATGGCTGCTAACAGTATTAGATACAATATGCTTATACAAAGGATGAATGGTGATTTTCAAAAGTTGAAAACTGTGATTCGGGGAGGTAGATGATTATGGGACTTTTTAATTCTTTTAATATCAGTGCATCGGCACTTACAGCCCAACGCCTTCGAATGGACGTAATATCACAGAATATTGCTAATGTAAATACAACACGAACAGAGGACGGTACCCCATACAGAAGAAAGACTGTTGTCTTTCAGGAAAAAGAAGCAGATATACCTTTCTCGCAATATCTATCAGAACAAAGTCGCAACCGGTTTTTGACAGGGGGAGGAGTCAGAGTTACAGAAATAACTGAAGATCCTACACCTTTTAAAGAGGTTTATGATCCCAGCCATCCTGATGCCGATGAAAACGGCATAGTCAGGATGCCAAATGTTGAGATAGTAACCGAGATGGTTAACATGATATCTGCAACGCGTGCCTACGAAGCCAATATAACTGCGCTGAATGCATCAAAATCAATGGCTTCAAAAGCACTTGAAATTGGACGGTAACATTTTTGGACAGGAGGGTTTAATCAATGGCAGTGCAAGGCGTTAATCTAATAAACAGTACAATTGCTGCACCAGTGACGAATACTAACAATCCTGACGAGAGCATCAATTTCAAGGATATTCTTATGGACGCGCTGAAAAATGTTAATACTCTCGAACAGGAATCTGCAAAGATGACAGAAGATTTTATTGCGGGAAGGACCGATAATATACATTCGGTTTTGATAGCTTCTGAAAAGGCATCAATATCTCTTCAGTTCGTAATGGAGGTTCGCAATAAGGTTATGGATGCATATCAGGAAATTATGAGGATGCAGATATAATAGTGATTTTTTACTATAGATAAAGCATGAGGTACTATAGAAAAAGCCTTGATCGGAGGGTTACTTATGCCGGAAGGAATAAAAAAGCTGTTTGATAAAATCAAGAGCTTCTGGGGTAATCTTGAGAAGAGCCAGAAGATCCGGATATTTATAATGGCTGGAGTTCTATTGTTTGCAGTTGCAGTAACAATGGTATTAACACTTAAAATAGAATATGTTCCGCTTTTTGACACTACACAGGAAGTTAACCTTCAGCCGGTTGTTTCATATCTTACCGAAAATGACATAAAGTTCAAAAAAGGCGATAATCAGATTTTTGTCGACAGTAAACGGAAAAAAGATATTGAGTTTGATTTAACTACTCAGGGAGTTGTCTCGCCTGAGATAACTTTCGCAGATACATGGAGCAAATTATCCCTGACAGCAACAGAGAGTGACAAAGAAAATCTCTGGAAAAACTATGTTACAAATGATCTTGTATATAAACTGAAAAAGTTTGAAAATGTTGAAAATGCTACAGTACAATATTCAAAACCAGAAAAAACCTATTGGGTAAAATCTGATTCGGAGGAACAGCAGGGAAGTGCATATGTTATGCTGAAGACAAAGGAGGCACTTACTCCAAATCAGGTGGATGCAGCGGCCAAGGTTGTAGCCGCTTCGCTTGGAATTCCCGCCGAACGGATTACTATTGTTGATCACAAACTTAACCCGTTGTCGAGGGACTATAACCAGACAGACATACTTAAAGCGAGCAGTCAGGATGAAATGCGCCGTCAAAGACAGCTTGAACTTGAAAATAAAGTGTATGACCTGTTTAAAATCGGTGTTGCACAGAATGAGTATTTTGATACCATTAGTGTTTCAGCTAATGCGGTTCTGGATTTTGATACATTAACCAGCACGTCCACAAAATACGACCCGCCTGTTGCCGAAGAGGATGCGGTGCTGAATGAAGAAATACTTGAAGAAACCTTAATTAATGGTAATACCGGTGATATACCCGGCACAGATACTAATCCGCAAGGGACTATAACATATCAAATGGGCGAGGATGGAAATTCCCAATATAACAAAAGCCATACTGTCAGGGAGTATCTATATAATCAAACCAATGAACAAAAAGAGAAGGCTGTGGGAAAGCTTATTAATGAGCAATCTACCATGTCGATTTCTTTATGGTACGGCAAACATATTACTAGCCCGGACGGTCTTACGCCAGAATATTTGGAGCAGGTTAGGCAATCTGCCTATGCAGCCACTGGCGTTCCCGTCGAGAACATTACAATCAGCGTACAGAAACTGGCAGCCGATACTCCGGTAGAAGTTACAATTATGGAAACTGTGGGAGAGCTCTTTGATCAATTTGGTTTCTATGCATTGATGCTGATTTTGTTAATTGTTATGGTTATTACCGCAATGCCAAAGAAGAAAGCTGTGCCAGAAGATGTTCAGGCGGTTGCCATGGAGGCGGCAGTTGCCGCAGAAGGGCCGGATACACAGCCTGCTGAAATTCTTCCGGATATAAATATACAGGAGCAATCAGAACTTAAGAAGCAGATAGAGAAATTTGTTCAGGATAATCCTGATTCAGTTGCCCAATTATTAAGAAACTGGCTTGCAGAGGACTGGGAATAAGCTCAGTATTAGTTTTTTCCAAAGGCAGGTGAAAATATGGCGCTAAAAAGTGAAGTCTTAAGAGAATTATCAGGCAGAGAAAAGGCTGCCATGTTACTTATTACTTTGGGGCCGGAAAGGTCGGCTCAGATTTTTAAGCACCTTAAAGAAGAAGAGATAGAACAGCTTACTTTGGAAATTGCAAATATCAGAACCGTTTCTCCTGCTGAAAGAGAAAAAGTACTAAGTGAGTTTTACCAAATATGTCTTGCACAGCAGTATATTACAGAAGGCGGTATAGGATACGCAAAGGATATACTGGAGAAAGCTTTGGGTACCGAAAAAACAATGGAAATCATAAACAAACTGACGGTTTCCTTACAAGTGCGGCCCTTTGATTTTGTAAGAAAAGCAGACCCGGCTCAAGTGCTGAACTTTATTCAAAGTGAGCATCCACAGACAATCGCCCTTATTCTGTCATATTTAAAGCCTCACCAGGCAGCTGCGGTATTATCAGCTCTGCCCCAGGACAAACAGGCAGATGTTGCAAAGAGAATAGCAACTATGGACAGAACTTCTCCTGAGATTATTAAAGAAGTTGAAAGAGTGCTTGAGAAAAAGCTGTCGGCACTTGTTACTGAGGACTTTACCGCTGTGGGTGGAATTCAGGCTATAGTCGATGTACTGAACTCAGTAGACAGAGGTACAGAAAAATTCATTATGGACTCTCTTGAAATTGAAGATACAGATTTGGCTGAGGAAATAAGAAAGAGGATGTTTGTGTTCGAGGATATTCTGCAGCTTGACAACAGATCTGTTCAGCGCTTCCTGCATGAAGTTGATAACAGCCAGCTGGCTCTTGCCCTTAAAGGTGCGACAGAGGAGGTACAGAACCTCATTTATAGCAATATGTCTAAGAGATTATCTGAAATGATTAAAGAAGATATCGAATATATGGGCCCGGTTCGTTTGAAAGATGTAGAAGAAGCGCAGCAAAAGATAGTAAATGTTATAAGAAAGCTGGAGGATGCCGGGGAAATTATTATTTCACGCGGTGGAGGAGACGAAATAGTTGTATAACAATTCCTATGGCTATGGAGTATATAAACGCAATCAGGTAAATATAGGAAATCCTTACAAACAGCAGAGGCGTGAACCTAAACCATCTGTAGTGGAGGATATTTTTGACGAGGTCGCAGCGACAAAATCAGACCCGGAAAAAGAGTTCGAATTAGGTCAGGATATAGTATATAAAGCAAAGGAAAATGCCGCTTTAATAAAAAGAGAAGCTGAGCTTGAGGCGGAAAGAATAATAGAAGAAGCTAAAAGAAAGGCAGAGCTTCTGGTAGCGGAAGAGGGACAGAAGGCAAAAGAAGAGGGCTATCGGCATGGAGAGGAGCTGGCTCAGCAGCATTATAGTGATCTTATTGCAGAGGCCATGGAGTTCAAGGAACAGAGCAGAAAGGCATATGAAGATACTCTCTCCACCCTTGAGCATGATATATTGGACTTAGTTCTTGGTATTGCTGCAAAGGTTGTGGGAGATGAAATCCGTAATAACCGGGAGTCTATCCTGGGTGTAGTAAGAGAAACAATCTCTTCCTGCAGCAATCGGGATAATATCGTCATAAAAGTATCGGCAGAAGACTATGAATTCGTTATGGCTAACGAGGATACTCTCCGCAATAGCATAAAAGGGCTTAATGAACTCGAAATAAGGAAAGACGGATCTTTAGCGAAAGGCTCCTGTGTAATTGATACTGAGTTTGGATCAGTTGACGGTAGCTGCGATATTCGCCTGGATAGTATAAGAAAGGCATTTTTTGAGTTAATAGGTGATAATGGACAGCAATATGAATAATAATGTTTCATTAGAAAAATATAAAAAGCTTTTAGAATCACGCAGCTTTGTCCGATACACAGGCAAAGTAACTAAAGTGGTAGGTCTCACAATTGAGGCTGAGGGCCCCGAGACGCATATCGGGGCCTTATGTCATATTTTCCCGCAAAACAACCGGATGGTTCTTGCCGAAGTTGTAGGATTTAAAGATAAACAGGTTTTATTGATGCCTATAGGGGACATGTCCGGTATTGGACCTGGAAGCATTGTCGAGGCAGCCGACAGGGATCTTGAGGTAGGTGTCGGACAGAACCTGCTGGGGCGTGTATTAGATGGGCTTGGTAACCCAATTGACGGGAAAGGACCTGTGGATATAGAAAAACACTACCCTGTAAACAATATGCCACCTAACCCTATGACACGGCCAAGAATCACGCAACCTCTCCCGTTGGGTGTAAAGTGTATTGACGGGCTCATGACAGTAGGCAAAGGTCAGCGTCTGGGTATATTTGCAGGAAGTGGAGTGGGAAAAAGTACTCTTATAGGTATGATAGCCAGAAATACCAAAGCTGATATAAACGTGATAGCTTTAATAGGAGAACGTGGGCGTGAAGTTCGGGACTTTCTGGAAAGGGACTTGGGAGATGAAGGTCTGAAGCGTTCGGTGGTTGTTATAGCTACCTCGGATCAACCTGCCCTGATACGCTTGAAAGGGGCGCTGGTTGCTACAGCTATTGCGGAATATTTCAGAGACTGTGGAAATGATGTGCTTCTTCTGATGGACTCTTTAACCCGTTTTTCCATGGCACAAAGAGAAATAGGCCTTGCTATCGGTGAGCCTCCTGTAACAAGAGGTTACACGCCTTCTGTATATGCTGCAATGCCCAAGCTTCTCGAGAGGTCAGGAACCTCATCAAGAGGATCAATAACCGGATTATACTCGGTACTGGTAGACGGGGATGATATGAATGAGCCCATCACAGATACAGCTCGCGGTATTTTGGACGGGCATATTGTACTTTCAAGAAGACTTGCACATAGAAATCATTACCCGGCAATAGATGTGTTGGCATCCATCAGTCGTGTTATGACTGATATAATAGATGACGAACATAAAGCAAGTGCTAATGAGCTTCGTCGTAATCTTGCAATATACACCGACGCAGAGGATCTCATCAATGTTGGTGCATACGTCAAAGGAAGCAATCCTGAAATAGATTTGTCAATTCAATTAAACAAAGGTATTAATGAATTTCTGACACAAGATACCTTTGAACGCTTTTCATTTACAGATACTATTGAGCTTCTTAAAAAAGCAGTCCAAAAATAAGAGCAGGAGATTAAATGGCAGGTTTTAAATTTCGATTGGAAACATTTCTAAAACTGAAAGAGCAATTCGAAAAGAATGCCAAAAACGAACTGGGCATTGCCATCATGAAGCTTGAGGACGAAAAGTCCAAGCTAAGAGTCATAGAGGATAATATTGATATTACCACAAATGACTTTAGAGATGCGTGTTCAGGAGTTATTCGCCCTGATAAAATCAAGGAGCTGAAAGTATATCTTGAACATCTGCAGCATGAGAGGGAAAAGCAGGAGGATAATGTTAAGCGGCAGCAAAAAAATGTCGATATCATAAGAGAAAAGCTCGTTGAAATAATGAGAGAGAGAAAGGTTCTGGAAAATCTTAAGGAAAAGGAGTTCCAGGAATATTTGAAAGAGGAATTAAAGAAGGAACAGCAGCAGGTAGACGAGCTTGTTAGTTATAACGAGAGTAAAAAGTTACCCAATTCTTAGATGATTGGTAGGGTCAATATCCCGGGCGGGGTACCCCGCCTCGAGTTATAATGACTTGGCCCCCGTTCGAAATCTTTGATTCCGGTAACGGGTAATATCATTTTAAGGAAGCTGCTAAAGTGGATAAAACCGGCTAAGGAGATTATTCATGGCAGAAAAGGAAAAACAAGCGGAACAAACCCTGGAACAAGAACATAACAACCAATCAGAAAAGCCCGGTGGTTGTTTACATTCCATAATTGCTGTGTTGATAGCTTTTTTGATTGTAGCCATTGTTTTTGTCGGGGTTTTTTATTTTGTCGCACAGAACAATATTAATGGTGTGGCTGATTCATTAAAGCCTCACGTTAAGAATTATCCTGTTTTAAAAGTATTTATACCGAAGGATTTAAAAGATTTTGATCCGGAAGATCCTAAGTATCTGACCGATAAGCAGATCGAGGAAAAATACCAGGAGTACCGTGAAAAAGTACGAATTCTGAATGAAAAACTTGATGAAGCAAACAGGGCTATAGAAAGTATTAAAGCAGAGGGACAGACCGCCGCTGATTTAGAGAAAATTGCCGAAGAAAACAGATTGCTTCTGGAGAGTATAGAAGCCGAAAAAGCCAAACTGGAGGCTGAAAGAAAGTCTTTAGCGGAGCTTATTGCCAGAGGGGATACTGAAGGCTTTAAAAACTATTTTCAGAAGGTTGATAAAGCGACAGCTGAGACCATCTATGCAGAAATCATGAAGGAAGCAGCAATCAGTGAAGAGAAAAAGGCCCTGGCTAAGCCTTTTTCAACCATGAACCCGCAAGGAGCCGCAAATGTGCTGACCGAACTGTTTTCTGATGATAAGGAAGCTGCTCTCGATATCTTTGAAGGCATGGAACCAAAAGTTATGGCTCCAATCCTTGAAAGAATGGATGCAAAAATTGCAGCTGAAATTTATGGGTTGCTTTCCGACCGAAGACTTGGTCGGTAATGCATATATAAATTGCCCTTTTATTAGGGTGTCAAAAAGGAGGTGAAAGAGATGCAGAGTAATGCGGTTAACACTATGCTATTAATCCCCAAAACACTGGAAATTGGAAAAACAGCTACAGCACAGGGGCTCTTACCAGGGGATGATACCTTTATGCATATGCTAAGCGAAAGAATTGCCGCCGGAAGAGAAAACAGTTTAAAGAACCGGCAAATGGAGACGAAAAGGAATTTACCGGGATACAATGTGTTAAGGGATAATTTTAAACCTGTAAACAGCAGTGATCCAAAAACAGTATCAAAAACGCATGGCAATGAATCTAAGGGTATCACAGACATATCTAAGCCGGAAGCTAAGGGAAAACCGGAAGTTGAGGCAATAAAAACTGAGAGCGATGAAAAAGAGAAAATCAAAGAGCAGATAAGTTCTCTTGAAGCATTAATTGCTTTATTGGAAGAACTTATGGCCCGGTTGAACAATGATATTGTTTCAGCTGATCCTGTGAAATCAGATATTCCGCCGGAATTAATTACGACAGATACTAAAGAGATTTCTCTGATGGAGCTTTTAATGGCTCTGATGGAGGGAAATGCTGAAAAGCTTAAGACGTTAATTAATGAATTAGGCGACAGCATACAAACATCTGAATTTCAAGAGCTGGTGGAAAAAATCAAAAGTCTTATAGAGAGACTTGCCAAAGATCCGGACATGCCCGAACTGAAAGCTGAGATTGACGGAGAGAGTGTAAGCAAAGAGGAATTGATTAAGCAGCTCAAAGCCCAGTGTGGACAACTTATTGACCAACTAAAAGAACAGGTGGCAAGGCTTAATTCTGCTATTGAAGAGGAGGAAGCAGGCCTTCAGACAGACTCGTTACTGGCTGGAATTCTAACGGATGAAGGGTCCCTGAATGAGTCACAAAATGTTGAATCTGAGACCGGGCATGAAGCAAAAGACGCCAAAGATGGTTCTGCTGCTTTTGCAAAAGATGCTGACGCTTCCAATGTAAAAGCAGGAGCAGAGGTTGAAAATCCTTTTGAAAACATTATTATTCAGAACCAACAGATGCCTGAGAAAAGCCCGGGCCCGTCTGAAAGTCTCGGGAAATCGCAGATTCCTCTATCCGGAAAGCCTCTTGCCCATGCTGTAACCAATCAGGTAATGATGAAGGTAAAGCTTATGGCAGGAGAGAACAAACAGGAAATGGAGATGCATTTAAAGCCTGACAGCCTTGGCAAACTGTCCCTTAAAATTATCCATGAACGGGGAGAAATACTAGCTAAGATAACTGCTGAAAATGAGCAGGTAAAGGGAATTCTTGAGAGTAATATGCAAATGCTTAAGGATGCGTTGGAAAAGAGCGGCTTTAACGTTCAGAGCCTGAGTGTTTCGGTCGGGAACGGTAACGGCAAAGGTCAAAATACCGAAAGCAGTGATGGAAAGGGCAAAGCAACATCAATGAGCATGGGGCGGACAACAAGTACCTCATCACAGGTAGATGCAGATAAACCCAATCTGCGCGCCCGCATCGAAAAGGAGTATTATAGCGATACCTCTCAGATTAACCTAACGGCTTAGTCTCCGGATTATTTAAGGGAAAGGAAGTGAAAAGCATGTCAGTTACATCAACAACAGATATACGCAATCAAAAAACAATTGAACAGATTATAGAGGCTCAGGCAGAATCTACTGCTTCCACCCGTAATACAGGGGAGCTGGGCAAGGATGATTTTTTAAAGTTGCTGATTACCCAGGTTCAAAACCAGGATCCTTTAAACCCGTCTACTGATACCGAGTTTATTGCGCAATTGGCACAGTTCAGTTCTCTTGAGCAGATGCAGAACCTCAACAGATCTTTTTCCTACTCAACAGGTATTGCTCTGATGGGTAAGTATATTTCAGCAGAAGTAGATGATGGAAATGGGAAAGTTAAATTTATTGATGGCCGGGTAGATACTGTGCGCATAATGAACGGAGAGGTGTATGCAGTTGTAGGGGAAGATGATGTTCCTCTGGACAAGATAACATGGGTCGGCAATGTAGATCTCAGTTCTGACGGGGATGTTACAGGTTACAGTGGCATAATAGGAATGTTGGGCAAGGCTCATATTCTTAACGATGCAGGTAAGACCGGATCCATTGAAGGAATAATTTCAACAGTTGTAAAAGAATCAGACGGTATATATGCCAGACTGGATGAAGTGGACATTAAGCCATACAACCTTGATTTAGCCGGCCTGGAAGATATTGAAGCTTATATTGAAGCAATGGCCGGAAAAGAGATTTCCTATAGATTTGAAGATGAATTGACCGGAGAGAAATTCAATGTTAAGGGAATTTTAAGAGGCGGATATTATGGCAATGATGGAGAGATACGATTAATTCTTGACGACATTAAGGTTCCCGCAAACCACGTTTATTCTACTAAGAAAATAGACCTTTTGTCCACTGAACAAATGCTATTAAATGAGATCTTAAAGGAACTCAGAAAGCAAAATTCATCCGGTGATCCATCAGATGAAACCGATCCGTCCGATGAAGCCGAGCCAACTGACGAATTATAATGGGGGGTAATGCTATGAATATTAACAATCGTCCCATTCAAAGTATTCATCAGGTTGTCGGAACCGCTAAGCCCGCAGCGAAGGTTCCCATTTCAGGCAAAGGGGAAGATTTCTCTTCTATACTTAGTCAGAAACTTAACGAGAGCCGGGATATAAAAATCTCTAAACATGCGGCAATGCGCATTGAATCCCGAAATATAGAACTAGATTCAAGCCGGGTTGAAAGGTTAAAAAATGCAGTAGACAAGGCCTCTACCAAAGGCGTAAGAGATACGCTTGTGGTTATGGATGATATGGCATTTGTAGTTAATGTCAACGCCAGAACAGTAATAACTGCGTTGAATCAAAATGAGCTGAAAGATAATGTCTTTACTCATATTGACGGAGCGGTGTTTACTTGATTGATTACAATCGAACAACTACAAACAATACTTAATTTTTGAGTCTCAACAGACAGCCGGACCCACCGGGAGGCTGTTCATTCCCGAATGACAGACGGAATGAAGACTTTTAGGAGGTTGATTTTTATGATGATGTCCATGTTTTCAAGTGTTTCAGGCTTGAAGGCTCATCAGACCCGTATGGACGTAATAGGTAATAATATAGCCAACGTAAATACGGTAGGCTTCAAAGGAAGCCGTACGACTTTTCAGGAAATTTTTTCTCAAACCCTGTCATCTGCCAGTTCGCCTGATGCACTGTCAGGACGTGGCGGTACAAACCCCATGCAGATTGGCCTTGGCATGAATGTAGATGCAATTGACGTTCAAATGGGCAGGGGAAGTGTACAAAGAACCGAAAGCCCCACAGACCTGTCAATAGAAGGCGAAGGCTTTTTCATTGTCAGAAGCGGAAATGAGGGTGCCTATTTATTTACAAGGGCAGGGAATTTCACTATAGACAAGCAGGGGAATCTGGTTACTGCTTCCGGACAGAATGTATATGGATGGATGAAGTATGAGTATGGTGATGAAGGGTACGAATTCGATACCCAGGAACCCTTAATGGCCCTGAATCTCTATTCGGATATTTATAACAGCAATAAGAGAATTATAGCTGCTAAGCCAACTACTGAAGCGATATTGTCCGGCAATCTTGATGC
>JAAYTR010000303.1 GCA_012523685.1 Clostridiaceae bacterium
ATCCGATATCCTGCCTTGTTAACGTCAGGCCCACGCACTCGCCTACTAGCTTTCGCATTTAGCTTGCGTACTCGGGGGAGAACTTCGGAAAGTCTTAATCCATAAAACCACTTTCAGTCTATGATGGTTTCTCCCTGTAAGTCAAGGTCTTCTTACTTTGCCCCGTCACAGTATTTAGCAATATGATGTTTTAACTATAATATGCCGCAATCAAAAAAATGTCAACAAGTATTTTTTAAAGCGAAGTGGTTTTTTGAGGTGAAATTGTTTATATCTCCAAAAAATATTAAGTTTATTAAAAAATATTCTAATTTATGGTATAATAGTAGAAAATGATAGGAGGATTGATTTTTTGGGAAAAGGAGAAGAGGTTGAAATTATCGAGGGTGAAAAATTAATTTGTCCAATTTGCGGAAGTACATATTTTGAAGTAAGAAATAGCTTATTGAACTCAAGAGGAGCGAGCTTATTAGGGTTAGATTGGACAGACAAAGGAGCGACTAATTTTATTTGTGTACATTGCAAGTATATATATTGGTTTGAAATCTGAAAGGGCTCCAGTGGTCCGGCAGACCGTGTGAGAATTAAGCATAAAACTAGTCGAAAGCCTCGAGAACAGTAGGGTTGAGCTTGTTTTTATGGTATAATTTTATCATAAATTAACTGTAGGAGATAGTTATGCCTTTTATTGCAGGAATAGATAGAAACCAAGCTCAAATGTTCCCTGAAATATTAGATGAATATGTAAATGAAGAAAATCCTGTTCGTGTTATTGATGCTTTTGTAAACAGTTTGGATCTGATAAAGCTTAAATTTACTAAATCAGAGCAAGACGGACCAGGCGCACCTTCATATGACCCAAAAGATATACTGAAGTTGTATTTATACGGCTATAGCAATGGGATTCGCACATCAAGGAAACTAGAAAAGGCCACATATACGAATGTTGAAGTAATGTGGCTAATCCAAAAGTTACATCCCGATTTTAAAACGATAGCCGATTTTAGAAAAGAAAACAAGCTGCAGATGAAGCAGATATTTAAAGAATTCAATTTGTTATGCAGAGATTGGGATTTGTTTGGAGGAGAATTAGTAGCAATAGATGGAACGAAGCTCCGGGCCGATAATTCTAAGCGAAATAACTATAATAAAAAGAAAATAGACCGCCAATTAAAGTATATAGACGAAAAAATAAATGAATATCTGAACGCCTTGGATAATGGTGATAAGAAGCCAGAAGAAAAGCCTAGATATACCATGCAGGAAATCCAAAAGAAAATTGAGGAGTTGAATGAAAGAAAATCATTTTATACAGATTTAGAACAACAAATGAAAAACAGTGGAGTCACTGAAATATCCACAACAGACCCAGATTCGAGGTTGATGGATAACAAGAAAAATGGACTTGAAGTTAACTACAATGTACAAATAGCAGTAGATGAAAAAAATAAGCTAATTCTGGCAACAGAAGTAACAAATATGCCTTCTGATCAGGGACATTTAAATTGTATGGCACAATTGGCCAAAGAAACTCTCGGGCTTGATGAAAAGGATACTCTTGAAGTAGTTGCTGATAAGGGATATTATCAGGCAAAAGATTTAATAGCATGCGATGATAACAACACAGTTACCTATGTAACCCACCAGGCATACTCAAACGCAACCGAGAATCCGGAATATTTTAGTGACAAGTTCAGATATAATCCCCAGGAAGATGTTTACATATGTCCTCAGGGTCAAATATTATACAGGGTAAAGCATAAAAAAGAAGACATTGAAAGAATACGCTACAAAAACTATAAGGCTTGCTCTAAGTGTCCAAATAGGGATTTATGTACAAAAGCAAAGAAAGGGCGCAGTATTTCCAGAAGTAACAATCAAGATTTTCTAGATACTGTTGATGCGAGAACATTACAAAACATGGATAAGTATTTAAAGAGGCAAATGATAGTGGAACATCCTTTTGGAACAGTAAAGCGAACTATGAATGCAAGTTATTTTCTAACGAGAAGATTAGAATCAGTTAAAGCTGAAACTGATTTAATTTTTCTCGCTTACAATATGAAAAGGGTAATCAATATAGTAGGAGTTCCTGAAATTATCAGAAGAATAGAGGCAAGTATCAGGCTTTTATATACCAAAATTAAAAACGGCTATATATCGTTCCCAAGAATAAACCC
Source organism: Clostridiaceae bacterium (assembly GCA_012523685.1). GTDB lineage: Bacteria > Bacillota > Clostridia > DSM-8532 > DSM-8532 > DTU059. Next base: position 2,181 of record JAAYTR010000303.1, read on the forward strand.
GGGAAAATATATTACCGTAATTTAAAAAGAAAACTAGGGAGCAACAGAGATTGTGTAGACAGATGAGTGATTCAGATATTCACACAGTCTGCCGGTTCATCGGCGTCGTAAAAACCGGAAAGTTATCTGAAATTTAGCATATCATAGCTAAAGAGTTATTTAAAAGGAGGGTAGAAAGCCATGAAAAAAGTGGTTTCCTTTGTCGCTATAGCTTTATTAGTTTTTACTGTGGGATGTGCGAAACAACCCCCTATGACGAAAGAATTTGGACTAGCAAACCTTTATATTAAAACAATTGATACATTATTAAACGAAGATCCTGCGCTGAACAGCGATATAAAATTTGTGGCAATTGAAATGGACACACTTAAAGGAATAAACGAAGCTGATAAACAAAAAATTGAAGAATAC
>JAAYTR010000304.1 GCA_012523685.1 Clostridiaceae bacterium
AATAGTATTAAAACAATTATAAAAACAATAAATATTCTCTTAATCATCATCATTATCCTCCAAGTTACCGTCAAATTTTAGAATATCACCCACATCGCACCCGAGATAGTAACAGATTTTATTTATTGTGCTGAAACGGACTCCTTTTGCTTTGCCGCTTCTTAAGATTGACAGGTTAGCCTCAGTAATTCCAATCAGAGCGCACAACTCCTTGGAGGTCATGCCCCGTTCCTTGAGGATATCTTCAAGATGAACCTTAATTGCCATAATGAATCCTCCTCAGATGATCATATCGTTATCTTCCTTAAGCTGCTTGCTCTCTTTGATATACTGCGCAAAAAGCAGAGCTGCCAGCAGGAAAACAATTGAAAAGACAGGTATTCGAATTGTACTGTTAGCAATAAATATCTTATTAATGAAGACAAGCTGCAAAAGGTTATATCCTATATTGGAAAGTACTGTAATGACAAGAGCCAGCCCGCATATGCGGGAAAGTTTATCGGCACAGAACACAGCCTGTTGGGAATATCGGTCGGCCGAAAGTTCATAAAGAAGGCTTTGCCCGCTAAATACAACCGGTATAATTAATAAACTGGGTATATTATCTACAATATACTCAAGGACCAGGAAAACATAGCTAATACCAAGAAGGTGCTCATTGCCTTTATTACCGGAACGAAGCTGCTCAAAGGAATTCAGAAGATTATTGAACTGAGCTGAGAAAACAAGAAGCACAATAGAAATGTTAACAATATAAAGTAGTGTCATCAGATATTTTTGGAGGCTATTGGTATCGGTAGAAAAAAACAACCGTAAAATTCTAAATAAAATATAACCGGCTATAACAGAATAAGCTATTCCCCCAAGCATAGCCTTACCAGTACTATAATCCATTAAACCTCCAAAGTATTCGCCAAGTAAACCGGGATTAATCATAAAATAGATAATGGCAAATAGTACGGCGCTTAATACAACCAACAGAGTATCTTCAGCACTCAGGTTTCGCTTTTTTCGAATAAGAAACAAAATTATTACAGGTACCAGACATAAAGAAATGTAAATAATAATTGATGCAAAATTACCGGTACCGCCCGACAAAGACAGTATTCGCAATAGAACTCCAATCTGTTCAAATGGAAACGCTATTACATTTATAAATACTTGGGGTAAGGCTTCCCGGGCAATAGACAGCAGTATGCAAAGTACTGCTTCACATAAAAGAAAGACACAAAATTTATTTCGCTTCATATTTCCTCCAAATTATTGTTAAACGATAATTCTGTTTTTATTATAACTCAAAATTATCGTTAGTCAATAATTTTATATATGAGAAATTGATAATAAAAAGAACACCGCCGTGCAAAACTGCCTGGCGGTGCCCGAAATATTAATATCTGAACAAGATCTATTCATCCTTATTAACCTTGAAAGCTTTTAGCTGTGTATTGAGCTCATTTGTTAAGTTGGTTAACTCATTGAAAGTACCTACAATCGATTCAAAGCTTGCATTCTGCTCCTGGTTGGTTGCGGCAACCTCTTCAACAACTGCTGCTGATTCCTCGGATACACTTGCTATATCGGAGATTTCATTGCTTATCCGGTTAAAATCGTTTTCAAGAAGAATTGTTGATTCTTTTACGTTAACCGAATTCAGATATGCCTTTCCGATGGAGGCTACGATCTCATTAAACACTTCTACCAAAACATTGAGGGATTGTTGCTGTTCAAAAACAGCCTCCCTTGAAGTTTTAACAGATTCTACAGTGCTTGCGACACTTGAGTTGACTTCCTCAATTATGTCCGTAATCATCTTTGTTGATTTATCAGTTTCCTCTGCAAGTTTTCTTATTTCATCAGCAACCACCGCAAAGCCTCTTCCTGATTCTCCGGCTCTGGCGGCTTCAATGCTGGCATTTAATGAAAGCATAGTTGTTTGCTTTGATATATTATTAATAATCTGAATAATATTTGATATCTCTTCAGAGGTTCTGGATAAATCCTTTATTGTAATCTCGGCATTTTCTGTAGCGGTAATGTTTTCTGACATCTTTTCCTTTTGATATTCCAGGGTGTCTGTACCTTTTGTAGCAAGTCCCTGAGCATGTTGTATAAGTTCACTGGATTCGGTCATCTCAACTCCGATTTTTTCAATACTTTCTTTTATATTGCTGGCTTTTACGTTTATTTCTTCCGCAGATACAGCTTGACGTGACACACCTTCACTCAGTTCCTGCATTGATTCACTAATCTGGGTTGTTCCAACCAGCAGCTGCTGTACAGATTGATTTGTTGATATGGCAGTTTCATTTACATTGTCTGACACAAGCAGTGATGCAGAGATAAGATTTCTCAGGTTTGCCACACTTTTATTGAATGCTTCAGCAAGCCGCTTTGTTTCATCCGAGGATTTTACTTCAATATCAACCGTTAAATCACCTTCCGAAAGCATTTTAGAAAACTCTGTTAACTGGATAATGGGTTTGGAAAGCCGTTTTCCAATTATTATAGATATAATAGAACCCAAAACAATAAATAATACCGAAAAGATAATAAGCGTTAACAATAATCTATTAGAGGTGCTGGTCGATAAA
>JAAYTR010000041.1 GCA_012523685.1 Clostridiaceae bacterium
CGCTCGGGTTAAGGGCGAAGCGCCTTAGCAGGTCAAGGGTGCAACCATTGCCCAGTTAGTGGCGTTTCGCCACTAAGTACTGGGTATTACTTGTAGCAGAGCTTCACAAGTTTTGGCAACTTCGTTGCTGTTCCCTTCGGGAAAATAATTAAATATTGTTGTTATTAACAGACTGAGTAGAGAAATTTACTTGGTCTTTTTTTGTAGAAAAGAAAGGAAAGATATGAATGAAAGCAACTAGACATAATGGAAGATCAGGTAAGCATGGGACTTACGATGCAAAGCATAATGACCGCAGATTTGATGTGGAGAATAGTGAGCATATTGACGCAGAGAGGACGAAATTCAATGTCTATTGGGACTGCTATCAGGGTTATAGTCTGCCGAATGATGAAAACGAAAGAGCAAGATTTACTTTCACAGAAGCTGAGAAAGCGTATTATGTTGAGAAATATTCAGATCATGTGGACGGACAGAATGAAAGAAATCGAAAGGCACGTTTTTGACGCATTGAACCAGTATGGAGAATTATGTCCCCAACAGGATAAGGCATTGGAAGAATTAGGGTTTGAACTTCCGAAGCCGAATGAGAAAAAGGGAAAGTACAACAATCGGAAGATGGTTTTTGATGATGAGTGCAGAAAGCTGTTCATTAGCATATGTCAGAAGCATGGATTGAATATTGATGTTGAACCGGTCTATGGTGGTGCAAGTTATCTGGAGAAGCAGGATTTTATTATCATGAACCAGCAGAAACGTATTGACGAGAAGCAAGCCATCTTAGAAGGACTTGTGATGAAGATAGAGGACGTAAACGCAGTTGTTGAGGAAGCGGTTGACCTTGCCTATGAAAAGGCTTGTGAGGTGGTCACAGAGCGTGTGAAAGAACGAAATTAACCTTGATAAATCGGTACTTTGGAAATTATACATTGACTGCATTGTTCTATCTCATTTTAGTACTCTTAAGCGAAAGGCCGTGGGTTCAAATCCCACCGTCACCGTTAAAGAAAGATTATCTTATGATGTATAACATTATGAGGTAGTCTTTTTTTCGTAGAGGATATCATCTGTGTGCAGATAGCGAGAATAGGTCACGATAATGTCACTTGCTACCGGAACTGTGACATCTTCTGCTTTATGGAAGTACCTAAATTAACTTGATTATTCGTACAAGATCAAGAACATCATATCAATATATATTGTTTGATGTAATAATATGGTGTAAAATAAAAAAGGAACAAGCAGGAAATAGATGAGAAAGATAGTATATGCATTATAGTAATCATAGGAAGTTGAATTTGGTGTTAGTTCATGAGAAAAGTACTGCTTTTCGTTTTTGAAAATATCACTTTGTCTTTAGCTGTATTGTGAAAGAAGTCTAACAGCATACAAAAGAAAAAACTTCAGAAAGGACTTGAATATGAGTTTAAGTACAAAACAAATCGAAATATTCTCTGTGAACGCAATACGAGATAGCCTGTCATTAACTGACTTCTTAGACCCATTTATAGCAGATAATGATAAGGAGCCATCTTGGGACGGAAATGTATATATTTATGAAGGTAAAGACCACAAAAAGGATAATCTAAAAGGAAGGATTCCCGTTCAAGTAAAAGGTAAGGAATAAAACCGAAACAAACCTTGATAAATAGGCACTTTGATTATCTTACATTGACAGCGATGTCCCACCTCATCCGAGCCCTCCTAAGGGTCAGATCGGGGTTCGATTCCCCGGGGGAACGGCCATTTTACGCGGTTTTTCAGCATTTTGAAAAGCCGCGTATAACTTTTGTATGGGGAAAAGATCTTTCATGAAAATTATAAAATTATAAGTAAAGAGCTTGCTAATTTCTTAGCAAGTTTTTTGATTTTGCCAAGTGAAAGGGTCATGTTGCTAAGAATTTAAAAATGATGATTTGCTAAAAATCATAACAAAACAGAATTGTTCCAGTTAGAAATGGCTAAACGCAAGAAGATCTTAGAGGAGATGTCTATTGTTGCAGAAGCAACGTCAAAAGCTTTTAGTCCAGAAAAAATCTATAGTGATGATTGTAGACCTTCTGATAGTGAATTGATTGATATGAAGAATAAATTGTTGAAAGAATTGGAGAAATTAGTATAGATTACTAACTTTTTATTAATAATATACTAAAACA
>JAAYTR010000305.1 GCA_012523685.1 Clostridiaceae bacterium
TCTTTTTTTCAAACAATATGATGTATAATTGGTATAGCAATATGCATATGTGGTCATGTTACACCATAAACCGGAATAAATCCTGCGCAAAACGAACTCGCCTTTTTGCATCATGTTTATGGTATAATTGATGAAAAAAAGAGAGGGTATACAATGAACATTTGGCATGATATCAGCTCAAAGCGAATTAATTCAGAGGATTTTTATGCTGTAGTTGAGATACAAAAAGGTTCTAAAACAAAGTATGAACTGGATAAAGAAACAGGCATGCTTGTACTTGACCGTATTCTTTCAACATCAACACATTATCCCGCTAATTATGGGTTCATTCCCCGTACATATGGGGACGATAATGATCCTCTCGATGTGTTAATTCTTTGCTCGGAACCAATTGTCCCAATGACGCTGGTGAGATGTTATCCAATCGGGGTATTTTCTATGATTGACAACGGCAGAAAGGATTCTAAAATTATTGCTATACCTTTTACTGACCCCAGCTATAACGGATATACAGATGTTTCCGAACTGCCAAAACACATTTTTCTCGAGATGACCCACTTCTTCAGCGTATATAAGGAGTTGGAGGAAGTAGAAACAGAGGTCACGGAGGTTGAGGGACGCAAAAAAGCTATCCTGACAATTCAAAAAGAAATTGAAAGGTATAATGAAGTGTTTTGCAGCAAGGTTTGTGATTAGAACAAGCCGGATTTCCACATCTTATAAATTTCTTCGGTGGCAAGAGCAATCTTAGTCACCGAAAAATGGCTGCACTGCGGATATATATAGTATGTATCTGTTAAAGTATTAAGATCTACACAGTCACCATGTTTGCCAAGATAATTATATTCAATATGGCAGGAATACAGTGATTTTGCGTTAAATGTAACCGAATACGGGGTTCCCTCATATTCGCCTTCCAGAACAAAACCATTAATATCATGTGTAAGCTTTCCTTTTCCCAGATTTATAAAACCTTTGGTATTCGGCAGCGTGTCTACATTAACCTCTGATTCAAATCTGTAGGTGCCGCTTTCTATTTCCATGCGTACCTGCTCTCTTTCCCATTCATACCAATCCGGAATATGTGTAAACTCTGTTTCCCCGTTTATTGCTGATAGTTCACCATACTCGGACATCTCCCACTCCTTTTTACAGCTGTCACACCAAAGCTTATTTCCGTCCGACATCATATAATATTGTGTATGGCAGTTGGGACAATGATAAAGCACCTTATGAAGACCCTTTGCTCTATCGGGATAGCTTATCCGGATATTACGATCTTTTTGCCATGCAAAATCATCATACTTAAATGCTGTATTGATTCTGTCGTTAATTTCTTCATAATCCAGTGTGGCTGCTTCCTCCTTTGTTATCAAATGAGTCAGCACAGCTTCCATTGGCTTCACTTTTCTGTTCTTCAGATTCCAGAAAGGTGAATTCACATGATGGCCATGCATAATTAATGATACAACCGGAATCTTTAAAAGCTTAACCAATTTACCCAGCGAGTCCGGAAGGACTGCATTAGTACCGCAAAGTGAATACCTGGCTTCCGGATAAAGCACAATTACGTCTCCATTTTCAGCAACCTTTTTCATATGACGAATCATTACCGTATCATTTGTAAACTTACGCTTACAAATACATCCAACGTTTCTTAAGAGCCACTCCCGGCCAATAAAGCCGTCTATTGCCACTATATAATTTGCACGGTGGGGGAATATGGCCGCAGTTGTTACTTTGAAATCAATAAAAGAATTATGATTACACAACAATAGGTATGGAGGCTTTATGCCCTGCATCCCCACTTTGATTATTTTAACGCGGTGAGCCCAAACAGCCGGGTAACTTAGTAACCATGTAACCGGTCTTAAAAAATGACGCTGCCTTATAGGCTTTTTCAGCATATCAAATCTGTCGAATTCTAATATATCCATATAAACTCCCTTTAAGCGATATTAATCTAATTATACTGTTCAATTCGACATAATTCATCATAATTTTAATTAATACCCCGAAAATCGGCAAGAAACTTTTAGACAAATCTTTTCTTAATATAAATAGATATTTTATTGCGGATAAAAAAATAACGGATTTCAGTTTTTTAAAACGCTCCGGTTTATTATCTGCTTATGAACAGCACAGGGGCAACACCAGGATATCATAATAAAAAATTCCTTCGTTTTTTATCTTTACGATTGTTTTGTAATGAAACCGGCAGAGCAGTATTAATATCGACAAAATTTCTTATCAAAAAAGTGTTTTAATGGGCTTAAAGTAGTGGTCAAGAACAACATTTTTGGTATAATTGATAAGGTTCCATAATAATTCAATTATCACACATCAATAAAAGGAGTTCGCAATGAAAATCATTACAAAAAACAAACGGATCAAAGTATTTGTTAACGGCCGGGAAATGGAAGTCTACGATAATTTGACTATCCTCCAGGCCTTACTCCAGGAGGATATACATATACCCCATCTTTGCTATGATATCCGTCTTGAACGTTCAAATGGAAACTGTGGATTATGCGTGGTAGAAGTAGGCGAAGGTGAACAAAAAAGGGATGTAAAAGCATGTCAGACGCCTGTCCGGGAGGGTATGGTTATCACCACCAACAGTCCCAAGCTAAAAAGCTATCGTAAGGTTCGTCTGGAGCAAATTTTATCGGATCACAACGCGGACTGTGTTGCCCCATGTGTTATGACCTGTCCGGCCAATATCGATATCCAGGCTTATCTGCATCATGCAGCAAACGGTAATTTCAGCGCTGCTCTTCAGGTCATCAAAGAACGTAATCCCTTCCCTGTAGCCTGCGGCCGTGTATGCCCACATCCCTGTGAGGCTCAATGCCGCCGTAATCTGGTGGATTCTCCCGTCGCCATTAATCATGTTAAGCGCTACATCGCTGACTGGGATATGGCTCAGGATGAGCCTTGGATGCCTAAAAAGCAAGATCCGACCGGAAAGCGCATCGCCATTGTGGGTGCCGGACCGTCAGGACTAACTTGCGCTTATTATAGTGCCATCAGCGGCCACGACGTTACTGTATTTGAACGCCAGCACTATGCCGGTGGTATGATGCGTTATGGGATTCCCGAGTATCGTCTGCCAGAGGCCACTCTTGATAAGGAAATCGACATAATCAAGAACCTTGGCGTCAAGATTATGACTAAAAAGGCCCTGGGTACTCACATCCGTCTTGAAGATCTCCAGAAGGATTTTGATGCCGTCTATCTGGCTATTGGCTCATGGAACGCTACACCCATGCATATTGAAGGTGAGAATCTCCCGGGTGTTTGGCTTGGTATTCAATTCCTTGAACAGGTCACCAAGCAGGCCGATATTCAGCTGGGTGAAAATGTTATAGTCATCGGCGGCGGTAACACAGCCATTGACTGTGCCCGCGTTGCATTAAGAAAGGGCGCTAAGTCGGTTAAACTGATTTACCGCAGAACCCGCGAGGAAATGCCCGCTGAATCCTATGAAGTTGAAGAAGCCCTTCATGAAGGGGTTGAAATGCTCTTCCTGATGGCGCCTACCAGCATCGTTTCAGAAAATGGCAAGAAGAAATTGCAATGCATCAGGATGGAGCTCGGAGAACCTGATCGCTCAGGCCGTCGTCGTCCTGTGCCTATTGAAGGCAGCAATTTTGAAATAGAGGCCGACACCATAATTGGTGCAATTGGTCAAAGCACGAATACCCAATTCCTCTATAACGACCTCCCTGTTAAGCTGAACAAATGGGGCGATATTGAGATTAACGGTAAGACCTCCCAGACCTCAGAATCCAATATTTTTGCTGGTGGGGACTGTGTCACAGGTCCTGCAACAGTCATTCAGGCTGTTGCCGCCGGTCGCCGTGCTGCCGAAGCTATAGACAGCTTCCTCATGAAGGGGTACGTTCCGGAGAGTCATATAGACTACAGCTGCAGCAGAGGTTCCATGGAGGACCTCCCAAAATGGGATTTTGAGCATTTCCCCAGGCTCAAGCGTGCTAAGATGCCTTCTATTGACCTAAAAGCGAGAGAAGGTAACTTTAAGGAAGTTGAATTAGGGCTCTCTGAAGAAGCTGCTCGCGAGGAATCACGCCGCTGCCTGAGATGCGGATGTAACAGGCAATATAATTGTGACTTGAGAAAAGAGGCTTCTGACCATAATGTTATGTATGAGAAACCAATTCATGATAGGCCTTATATCCCTATTGTTGAGGATCATCCCTTCATTGTCAGGGATCACAATAAGTGTATTTCCTGCGGTCGTTGTATTGCTGCTTGTGCAGAGGTTGAAGGCCCCGACGTTCTGGCTTTTTACATGAAGCATGGCCGTCAGTTGGTGGGAACCAGAAGTGGTCTTCCTCTTTATGAGACTGATTGCGTCAGTTGCGGGCAGTGTGTGAATGCTTGTCCATGTGGCGCATTAGAAGTAAAGAGTGAAAAAGGCAAGGTATTCAGGGCTATCAATGATCCCTCCAAGACTGTGGTTGCCTTTGTCGCACCCGCTGTTCGAAGCGTAGTTTCATCCCATTACGGTATTCCATTTGATAAGGCTTCCGGATTCATGGCGGGGCTTCTTAAAAAGCTCGGTTTTGATAAAGTCTTTGATTTTTCCTTCGCTGCTGACTTAACCATTGTGGAGGAAACCACAGAATTTTTAAACCGCGTAGCAAATAAGGGTGTTATGCCCCAGTTTACCTCCTGCTGCCCCGGTTGGGTCAATTTCGTTGAGCGGCGATATCCGGAGCTTATTCCCCATCTCTCTACCTGTAAATCACCACAGCAGATGATGGGTGCTACTGTGAAAAACCATTATGCCCAGCTGGCAGGTCTCAATAAGGATGATCTGTACGTGGTCTCCATCGTTCCTTGTATTGCCAAAAAATATGAGGCTGCTCGTCCTGAATTTGCTCCCGATGGAATTCGTGATGTAGATGCAGTTCTGACCTCTACCGATATGATAAGTATGGCTGAGCTTAAGCGCATTGATACATCAATCATTGAACCACAGGAATTTGATGAGCCTTACAGGCAGGTCACCGGAGCCGGTGTTCTCTTCGGTGCTTCGGGAGGTGTGGCAGAAGCTGCTCTTCGTATGGCTGTTGAGAAGCTGACCGGTAAACTCATAACCGACCAGTTGGATTTCAAAGAGGTGCGCGGTTTTGCCGGTTTGAAGGAATCAACTGTTGAAGCCAATGATACAACTGTTCACGTAGCAGTTATCAGTGGTCTGCATAATGTTGAACCTATAGTGGAAAAGATTATTCAAGGGGTGGATGTAGGCTATGATTTAATCGAAGTTATGGCTTGTCCCGGAGGGTGTATTTGCGGAGCCGGTCATCCTGTTCCGGAGAAGGTGGGTACCCTCGAACAGCGTCAGAAGGTGCTGGTTGATATTGATAAAACCTCCACCTACCGTAAATCACAGGAAAACCCCGATATCCTGAACCTGTACAATGATTTCTATGGGGAAGCTAATTCACCCTTGGCCCATAAACTGTTACATACCCGCTATCATGCTGTCAATGGTGATATCCGCTGTGCTACTGTTCGCAATAAGGCTAATTCTGCCTTTGTGACCCGTCAGCTTACTTTCTGCACCTGTGATGAATGTTCGGCCAAGGGTTCCAAAGAGCTTTATGCTTCCACCCTTGAGCAAGTGAAAATGCTCAAAATGGATGCTTTTGTTGAGGTTAATACCATCCGTCTTAAGGAAACCCACAATGGTCAGGACATCTATATCACTCTGGATGGAAAGCGTATTGAACCCTCAAAGCTTGAGAGCCTTTCACTAAACCTTAAATAGTTACGGGAACGCTGGATAAGTTCGTATTTTGCCATTCCTCGCTGCGCTGAGCTCAGAATGACAAGCGGAAAGCGACTTTTCAATATGGGATGAGGGACCTTTCTCCTCATCCCATGTTTTTTGTTTCTGCATAAACCTCCGGACAGGCGGTCCCACTTATTGCCGCTGATTTATAACTGCGCTTTTTTTACGCTGATCTTCCAGTTGGAGCCCGTCAAAACATTGTATGCCTTTGAGAAGGATCCCTGGTTGATAGCCACGGCGATATAATCCAGGGAATTCACATAAATAAGGGGCTCGCCAATATAAACATCAGCAAAGGATTTAGCATACCGGATAATATTGCGGTAAACCTCCCGTGTGTCATTCATGATGGCTATCTCTACCCTGCCGCCATAAGGAACCCCCAGTGTCTTAAACAGATCCTTGCTGATGTTGGTCCATAAGCTTCCAAACCGGACATCCAGGATATCGATGGTACCTGTAATAGTATCCCCGTCCATAACAGGCTCCGTGACCGGAAGCTCCACCACGCTGTCGGGATGGACCGCAGGGCCGATATCCTCAAACCGGATGAGACCTGAAGCCAGTCTGGCGCCGGTATAGGCATAAATATCCCTTCCATGGAAGGTGTAGGATTCGCCCGAGTTAGGAAGACGGTTTCTTTCCTCGTCTATCTCTCTGGCATCTTCTATTCCCAGCATACGTTTGATATGGGTCAGGGTCCCGTTATCCGGGGTTATGATGTATTGCCCGTTGACAGTTCTGACAGCAATACTGCGCCTTGTGGAGCCCACTCCGGGGTCAACCACCGAAACAAACACCGAATCCTTTGGCCAGTAGCCCACTGTCTGGATCAGGCGATATGATGCCTCCCAAATATTGTACTGGGGTATTTCATGAGTCAGATCACATATCTTCAGCTCCGGGCATACTGAGTAGGCCACACCGTACATGGCACTGACAGCGCCATCGGCAATACCGAAGTCCGATTGAAAAATCAAAAGACGGCTCATAATGACCTCCTTGCTTTCTATGCTCACTTTTGGAATGTAACCGTCCAGTCGCTCCCATAGTCCACATGCCAGGTCTCGCAGAAGCTGCCCATGCATGTGGCAACGCCGATGTTCATCAGCTCATTGGTATATATGACGGTCTCTCCCTTATTAACGTATCCAAATGATTGTGCAAATAGAGCCTTTTCGTGATGAACCACCTTATCCCCATGCCGGATGGTCATATCCACCATATCGCCAAGGGCAAATCCGCATTCCATAAATGCTTTGGCCGGGAGATTGGTCCATAGATTTCCGAAATTCGGGTCATTAATCTCAAAGATACCTTCAGCCCTATTATGGCTGAGCTTTGGCTGGAGGATGGGGTGCACCACAATCTCATCCACCGGGTAGCCTGGACCCACTTCCTCATAGGTGATGATTCCGCTTGCAAGCTTTGCCGCACAGTACCCGAACAGATCCCTGCCATGGAAGATATGGGTTCCTTCTGTGGTCTTCAGGCGATTCCGCGTCTCATCAATTTCGCGTACTTCCTGGATTCCCGCATGAGCCTTCACATGGGTCAGCGTACCGTTATCGGGGGTGACAACTATGTAGCCGTCACAGGTTTTGGCCACACAGGCTCTTCTGGATGTTCCCACACCGGGATCCACAACCGAAACAAATATTGTGCCCTTCGGCCAGAACCGCATGCTCTGATTTAGCCGATAGGATGCGCTCCATATATCAAAATGGGGAATTTCATGGGTCCCGTCAAAAATCTCCAGACTGCGGTCCACAGATTTGACAACGCCGTACATGGCGCAGACCGCTCCCTCTTTGTAAGTAAAGTCTGTTTGAAATACAAGAATGGGTTTGTCCATGTCCTCAAATCCTCTCCTTTAATAACTGATGCTTGTTTACCATAGCTTCCTCTTATGATACAGCCAGTCTGATCATGGCGGCTGTATAAATCTCAAGAAGCTAATACTTATCCCGATTTATACAAATGGATACCACATACTTAAGGTCTCGGCCATGATGTTCTGCGTGATAATCCAGTATACGCAAAACAGTATAAGGATTATATATAATGCCTTGAAGACCTTATCAGCCTTCAGCTCCTCATGCTCGCTGTAATAGGTCCTGGTCCTTCCTCTGCCGTATCCTCTCAGATCCATGGCATTAGAAATGTTTCCCACCCGGTCGAAGGAGGTGGTAATCAAAGGAACCAGAATCAGTATGTTCTGCTTCAGGCGCTTTCCGATGGACGACTTCTTGGGATCCAGTTCAACTCCACGCGTTTGCAAAGATATTTTTATGTTTTGGAAGTCCCTTCCGATATCGGGGATGTACCGAAAAGCAATGGAAAAAATGGTGCATATCTTGTAGGGAACCTTGATAGAATACAATCCGGCCGCCAGTTCAGAAGGTGTGATGGCAAGGATGAAGACCAGAGAAACCATGAAGGAGGTCATCATCTTGATAAAGCGAACGCATAAGTACCAGAGGGTTTCGGCCGACAGGAAAAGGCGTTCGGTCAGTCTGAACAGAACCGTAGTCGTTCCCCCGCACCACATGGTCCCGATATTCGGATCAGCCAGCCAGAACAGCACAATGTTGAGTACGTTCATAAGCCCTATGATAATGAAAAAAAACTTTATGATTTTCCATTGCGGCTTTAGCGATACAAGGCCCATAATGCTCAAAATGGACAGCGGCATTATCAAACGCAAATCAAATGACATTATGATATATACCATAAGAATAAGGAAGGTGCGGACCTTTGTTTTTCCGGTCAGCTTATGCAGGAAGGTTTCTCCGGGAATCAGATTAATCAGAAGCCTGTTGTCCATGAGCCCTCACCATCCTTTCATAGTTAATAAAGTGCTCAATATAAGCCTCCGGCTCGATTCCAAGACGCATAGCCAGGGTATAGAGTGAGGTTTGCTTGAGATTTGCCCGGGTAATAACCTGGTCATTGGACAGAACCCTGAAGACCGAGTCGTCAGCTACCAGCTCCCCCTCAGAGAACACAATGGCACGATCGGTATACTGGATGGCAAGGTGCATATCGTGAGTGATGAAGACAATTGTGATGCCATATTCCCTGTTGAGTTCGTCCAGGAATTCCATAATCTCGGTGTAGTGGCGGTAATCCTGGCCGGCAGTTGGCTCGTCAAGAATGATGATCTCAGGCTGCAGCACAAGAATGGATGCAATGGTAACCCTCTTTTTCTGACCATAGCTCACTGCTGAGACCGGCCAGTTTCTCATGGGATAGAGGCCGCACATCTTGAGGGTCTTTTTTACAGCCTCATCGATCTCCTGCCTGCTCTTTCCCCTGAGCAGCATGGCCAGCTCCAGCTCATCCCTGATAATATCCTTCACCAGCATCTGGTTGGGGTTCTGCATAACATACCCGATTTTCTCACCGATTTCCTTGATGGAATACTTCATATAATCGGTGCCGTTAATCAGAACCTGGCCTTCCCGGGGTCTTATGATACCGCAAATCAGCTTGGCCATAGTGCTCTTTCCGGCTCCGTTCTTTCCCACAAAGGCAACCTTTTCACCCCTTCTCACCGAGAAGGAGATGTTTTTAAGCACCGGGTCCTTGCCATAGGCAAAGGAAACATTCTGCACCTTTAGAATTTCTTCACCAACCTTGGGAACATACTTCTCCAGTTGCACCAGCTGCTGTTGCTTCAGCTTATCTTCAAAAGGGGATAAATCCATTCCCTCAATATCCGACAGGTTTTGGTCCGGCGTCAGCTCACAGCCGGCATACTTCATGGCCTTTATATAGAGGGGCTCCCGGATGCCGTATCGGGTCAGAAGATCGGAAGCCAAAAGTTCGTCAGGCACACCGTCATAGACAATCCTGCCCTCGTTCATCAGGACAATCCTGTCTACGCTGCGGTATAATACATCCTCCAGCCGGTGCTCCACGATCACAACCGTTTTATTCTGCTCCTTATGCATGCGGTCGATTAGCTCCACAGCGGTCATTCCCATTCTGGGATCCAGGGAAGCCAGAGGCTCATCGAAGATCAACAGGTCCACATCACCATGGAGAACGCCTGCCAGGGCAACCTTCTGCTTTTGTCCTCCCGACAGTTCATAGGGCACATGCATGAGAAAATCGCTCATGCCCACAACCCCGGCAGCCCATTCGACCTTTGGCAGCATTTCTTTCCGCGGCATGCTCTGGTTTTCCAGGGCAAAGGCGATATCCTCCCCTACGCTCAGGCCTACAAACTGGGCATCCGAATCCTGAAGGACAGTTCCCACAACCTTGCTCAAAGCAAAGATGCTGGCATCTTTGGTTTCCATGCCAGCAACCTTGCATGAGCCTGTGATAACTCCATCGTATGAAAAAGGATTTAAGCCGTTGATGCAATTTGCCAGTGTTGACTTCCCACTTCCACTGGGACCCAGGATTAATACCTTTTCTCCCTTGCAGATGGTGAGGTTTATGTCATGAAGTGTAGGGGCAGATTGCGATTTATATTTGAATCCAAAATCTTTAAATTCTACAATGGGTGTACTCATTTATATGCATTATTCCTTTTCTTCTTCCATTTTGAGGTTTGTACTGCGGGCATTGCGCCGTGCAAGAGCAAAGAGGATAGGAATACCGACAACTACCAATATGATAGTGTTGGCTATTCCACCTGCAATGGCCTGAAGGAATGTGATGCTCTCTTCACCGCCATAGAAAGCCATCGTCAGCAATGGTGTAATAACACCGAACGCAAACGCGTTTCCGACTACACATGTGACGGCATAGATAACTGCATGAATGGGCTTGAAGATACCTTCATTGATTTTAGCACCATAAAGCGGCAGCAAACCAACGATAAAGCCTAATACGCCGTTACCGACAGACCAGTCGAACCAAAAGCCCCAGCCGCCGATGAGATCAGCGATAATGTTGCCCACTGCGCAGGATATGAACGCCGGAACAGGACCGAACATGGAGCCTACGATGACAGGAATAATCATGGCTGTTGTCAAGTTGGTGTTGGTAAAAATCGGGATCCCGCCAAAGTTCATCAGAACGCCGAAAAGAGCCGCACCGATGGCGATCGCAACCACGGTCTTCGTATTCCATACACCAAGCAATGTTTTCAGAATCTTTTTCATTTCTGACCCTCCATTTAAAAATTTTAAATTATAAATAACCCGCAGAAACGAGGTTATTATAAGGCCGGAAAAACATCTGTTTTACTAAACTCCAATATATATATAAGTTTGTCATCATGAATTAACAAAGCAGAAGGTATTTCATATCTCCAATAAAGGTAGATTTTTACTTAACTTGAGTATTACATCATTCATTCAATTAGTCAATAGAATTCGACATAATCCTTCGCTTAATTGACCTTTCTCAAAGAATTTCTCCATTTCATGCAGCCTTGTGGCATAACTGCTGATATGAAGGCAAAAACAAAACGGGTAAAAAAATAACTATTTTAACAATGTACATGACGAATTCAAAGATGGATTCGTTTTTTATTATATGGCTCAACACTATTTCTGTATAGTATTATTTTCCGGGAGTTTAGGATCAAAAAGCCAATAAGTACAGCAGACATAAAAATAGGGGGTAAAACCCCCTAAAAATTTGGTCGAGGTGAGAGGACTTGAACCCCCGGCATCTTGGTCCCAAACCAAGCGCGCTACCA
>JAAYTR010000306.1 GCA_012523685.1 Clostridiaceae bacterium
TCCGGGACTATTAAAAATATTAAAAAATATTAATGAGCAGTCCGACATTTTCTTTGCCCAACACGGATATAAGAAGGAAGGTAATCTTTACCGTATAGAACACCAAAACAGCAAAAAAATCGCTGTATTCGCACATGCGGCATTGGGTACAGCTTGGCTTTCCCATCTTCTTGCCATACCCACGAGTATTATGTGGTCAGGCTTCTGGCCTGCCACCAGCTCGGTGACAACAGTACTCTTTGAACAAAGATCCTCAACCTGGGCTGTTCCCCGTTGCTTGGGTTTTGGTGACGTTTCTCATCTTTATGCAGAAAATCTGCCTGTCAAACCTGTAGGTTTGGTCGGCAACTTTTACTAAAAATATTCCTTAAAGAACTTTATTGATTTTCTGGCAGTAAGGCCGATGAACAGAAAATATGCAAAGTGTTCCCTGTAGAATATGGGACACCTCCCGATGTGGAACTTACAAGTTGCTCCGGGGTTCGTCGGCAACTACGCCCCTTATGGACTATCACCACAGATTGACGGTATGACCGTCATACAACAAAAAACCTCTGATCGTTATAAACAATCAGAGGTTTTCTTTGGCGCGCCCAGCAGAACTTGAATCCACAACCTTCTGGTCCGTAGCCAGACGCTCTATCCAGTTGAGCTATGGGCGCATAAATTGCACTTTTAAGTGTTGGTTCACTCTTAAAAGGCGCATTTAATATATTAATACAAACATCAGCAAAAATCAATAGTAATATTTATAGTATGTCATTTCTGAACGGAACAAAGGGTAGTGAAGAATATGTTTTCCAACGCAAGAATCCTTCGCTATGCTCAGTAAAGACAAATGTTTATTATTACTCTTCTACTAAAACATATCCCGCCTCCATAATATATAGGCTATAACCATCGAGATTACTGCTGAACCGGCCAACACATACAGCCACATAAACGGGTTGCTCTGTAGAGGAAAACTAAAATTCTGCCCAAAAAAGCTGTAAACCATATTAGGAATAGCCATTACTATTGTCATAGCAGCCAGGAATTTCATAACCTCATTTTGGTTATTAGAAATTATGGAGGCAAAGGCATCCATTGTGCCGCTTAAAATTGAGCTGTATATAGTGGCCATTTCAATAGCCTGCTTGTTTTCTATGATTGTGTCATCAAGAAGATCAGCATCTTCCTCATACAGTTTAATGAATTTTCCAGTTAGGAGTCTTTCCAAAACTGTTTCATTGGACTTCAAAGAAGTATTAAAGTATACTAAGCTCTTACTTAAATCTAACAGCTTATATAACTCTTTATTCCGCATTGATTTATGGAGCGATTTTTCGATTAACTCACTCTTTTTATCTATATGTTTAAGATATTTTAAATAATCTGTAGACACATGATAGAGAATTTGCAGAATAAATCTTGTCTTTTTATAAGTATAGAGGTCCCTGATCTGTCCATTTCTGAATCGTTCCAGAACCGTTGACTGTCTGCTGCTGATTGTTACGATATAATCATCCCTCACCAAAAGAAGTCCCATTGGCACGGTTTCAAATTTAATGGATTGATCGTCCTCATAAACATATGGTATATCAATAATGATAAGGGTCTGGCCTTCATCAACATCAATACGCGGTTTTTCCTCATCATCAAGAGCATCTCTTAAAAAGTTTTGCTCTACATCAATACTCTTAACCACCAAATCTATTTCTTCCTCGGTGGGAGCTACAAGATTAATCCAGCAGCCTTTTTCTATAAAATCCAAACATAAGAGCTCATGCCCTTCTGCTTGTGTTTTATAAATCTCCAGCATAGGACTCACCTACTTTCTATGATAATCACCCCTCAAAGAATTTGCACTAATAAAGTGTATGCGGTCAACTAAAAGCCTTCCTTACATAGATGTCCTAAAATAATTCTCAGTATTAAAAAAGCCCGCCGGAGCGGACATAACCATTATTTCCCATAATGATCACACTCCCATCATCGAGCTTTGGCACTATACGGCTTAGGTATCAACCAGCTACATTAAACAAAACCTTAATTCGGCAATGTCTGTTTACCCATTGGAGTCTCTCGACTTTTCGGGGCAGCAGCGTTTATCCGTATAGGAGCCTCACCTAATAGAGAATTACTTTACCTGTAACCATATCAATTATAGACATTATTACATGGAACGTCAACTAAAATGTTATGCGCATTTAAGAGTTTCAGACTTAGTTATTAATTCTTTTCCTTCTATTTTTTATTTAATTTACCGCTTTATTGTATTGGTTAAAGATGGTATTATATACATAAATGGATATATTCTATTCTACTGATAATTGGGTGTTGCATATGAGAATCGGTCTTGTTGTAGGCAACTTAGATGATGGATATTATAATAGAATAGCTGAATCATTATCTCAGGAATTTACCTCATTAAATGCGAGTTTGGTTATTTTTGAGTGTGCTGATTTTGATTACGATACACCATCACACTATGTATTAAATATGCTCTGCAGCATTGCTGCATGTAATTTCCTGGACGGGATAATAATCGCCCCCAGCACATTTTTATATCATAATATCGAGGATTTAATACGAGAGGTGTTTGAAAAAACATCTAAGCCTGTAGTATCAATTGGAATTCCCATAGAAGGTATTCCATCAATAATTCTCGATTATAAATCTGCTTTTGATGAAGTAATATCACATTTTATATCTCATAATATAAAAAACTTTGCATATATCAGCGGTCCCCTTTCACAGCCTGTCTTCAGACTGCGATACGAGGCCTTTCTGGACTCAGTAAGAAACGCAGGTCTGGAAATTTCATCTGATTTATTGCTTGAAGGAACTACCGGATACATGTCAGGATATAATTGCGCCAAAGGGCTTGCCCCTCTTATAAAAAACGGCACAATAAAGGGTGTTGTTTGTGCCAGTGACCATATCGCGCTTTCTGCTATTAGATGCTTTAGCGAAAATAACATAAATGTTCCCAGTGACGTAGAGGTATCCGGATTTGATAATACAGGAAATGCTTATTTTTCTGCTCCTTACCTTACTACCATTAATAGAAATTTAAAGCAGATCTTTAAAAAAGCCATATCAGTTTTGTTTGAACAAATTTTCGGGAATAACAGCAAACTTACATATTATCTCGCTCCTGAGCTTACAGCAGGAATAACCAGTGGCTGCAAAAACAAAACTGCGCTAGATAACAACTTATGTATCCCATGGTCCAGGTTTCACGGATTAAGGGCAACTTCTCAGGCAACAAAAACCAGTGGTATTATTCCAAGACTTACCGAGTACCTTACTGAGAACAATATTTCCCGTTCTTATATCGTTAAATATTGTAATCCCATTAAATTTGAGGACACAGAATATGAATTCGAGACACAAAAGGGAATTTTATTTTACGGATTTTCAAAAGGTAAAACGGTGGAGTTCACCAAACCTTTCTCAACTATGGGTATTATCCCAAGCCATCTTTTTAATGAAATAAAAGAACCTATGCATGTTAAACCAATATTTACTGATGGTATTAAATTTGGTTTTTTGTTTATATCTATATCATGGAACACTGCTCCGTTGATTAATGATTTATATAACGAATTATATCAGTATTTCTCCGGTTCATATTTTAACCAAGAGTATATGAGACTTAAAAAGGAAATTGCCGAGACCCGTGAAAGCCTTATGCTTTCAAATAAACGTCTCAATGAACTAACGGTAAAAGATAATCTATATAAGCTTTCTAACCTGCGCCATCTTGCTTCAAATATGCTTCAGAAACGCCGAGGGATTACCGGAGAATACTATTTAATCATAGTAGACATTGATAACTATTATGAGATTAATGAAAGATTTGGCTTTTCTGAGGGCGAGTACGTTATTTCATGCGTTTCTAATATCCTTACACGTTCAATTAGAGATGACGATTACTTTTCACATCAAAGCTTTGAACGTTATATCCTCTTAGTTAAAAATATACAGAACGACCCCACCCAAATCTTCGATAAAAGGTTTATGCATGCTCTTAACGAATTAAACAGAACAATTGATAAACCTTACCATATCAGTTTTAGCTGGGGGTATGCATCAGCAAAGATGGAGAGCAATATTGATGATGCATACGTTCAAGCCGAAAAAAAGCTATTTGAGGTAAAACAGAAAAAGTCAACCATCAGTCCTGTCTAAGTGCTTTAATGACACTCAGTTTCATAGCTCTTCTGGAAGGCAAGAGACCCGCTAGCAAGCTTGCAATAGGCGCAAAAGTAAGCGCTACTGCCGAAAGCCAAATAGGTATATATGATGAATCCAGTTTAACTTCACCTTCCGGAGTCCAAATTACCGAGCTCCCCAAATTTACATTGAACTTATTTAGCAAGAAGGACAGAAAATAGCTAAGGGCTACTCCCAGGATTCCGCCGAATACACCTATCCACCAGGCTTCCATCATAAATAACTGCTTAATGTCCTTGAGTCTGGCTCCTATTACTTTAATTATACCAATCTCGCGGGTACGCTCATAAATAGACATATACATGGTGTTGGCAATACCGATAGCCGCAATTACAAATGACATTATACCTATTCCCAAGAGTATCTGCCGCAGGCCTGCCGACTGCTCCTTCATATCATCAAGCATTTGGATGGGGCTATAGCACTCATAGCCAAGCTCTTTAATTTTGTCCATAACGTTAACAACTTCATCTATATCATCACACTTCACAATTACACGCTCATAGCCCTGATCGCTACCGCTGCCCGATCCTCCCACAGAAGAAACCGAAACGGCCCCATAACTATAATAAATTCTTCCACCGCCACCCGATGAATTTCCGTTTTGTTTATTCCACTTTTCCATTTCCTTCCGGTATTCTTTCACAGTTTCAAATGGCATTATAATTGACCAATCGTATTCCGAGCCGCTTTGGCCTACCGTGCCTACTACCTCAACCTTGATGGGCTTGGCCTTTACCTTTGGTTGTGAAGCCCCCGGCTGCGGCTTTTCCCCATAATTCATATCCCAGCTTACTGTGACTTTTTCCTCCATGAGATTAAATCCTTCAGGAGCAGGTTCCCAGCGATAACGGGAAGCTTTTGGGTTATAGAAATTCTGGGCAACATATTGACCAACCACCATATGATTGGTATCTCCTTCCTCTAAGTGCCGGCCTTCAATGATGGGAATGTCCAGAAGTTTAAACATATCAGCCCTGATACCTATGATATTGGCATAACTGACATATTTATCTGCCATCATCTTAAGATTAAGATTCATTACCGGAGTGGCTCCCTGTACGCCTTTTATCATTTCAAACTTGGCAATCATATTATCATTCAAAGGAGGAATATCATTTCCGTCCGGGGTCTTGCCGCCCTGGTTATAATTATATACCTGTATCTGCATTATGTTGCCCATCTGACTAACCTGAGCCATAAAATTTCTTTCCATGGCAATACCCAAAGAGAGCATAATAACAATGGCACAACAACCAATCATAACTCCCATAACGGTTAGAAAGGTACGAAGTTTGCGCCGCCATAGATTTTTAATGCTTAGAAAGAGCGTATCTATCAGCTTCATTAAAACTCAAACTCCTTGTCTTTCTTGCGTTTACGTCTAACCAATATAATTGTTACTACAACACCTATAACCACAACACCAAGTATGATGTAGAACCATACGCTTTTGAAAAAGCTCTTTTCTGAGGGATCTTCCATACCGGGCATTCCGGGGCCATCCACAGGAAAACCTTCATCAGGTGGCATCATCATTTCCATGACGTTCATGGAGATTTCTTTTATAACCTCTTGTACTTCCCCGCTGGCATTCTCATATTGGAATACAATTCTGCCGTTGGCCTCGCCAACCATCATTGGAATAAGGTTAAACTCAAAATACTCAACTCTTCCGGACTCAAAATTACCAAAGTAATTACTCCTGGGCTGGGCATCAAAATCCCCTTCAACATTAAGCTTCACATTGTATATATCGGTTTTCCCTAAATTGTACATTTCAAATCCAATATAAA
>JAAYTR010000307.1 GCA_012523685.1 Clostridiaceae bacterium
CCTAAATAAATAGCAAAAATTTTCGGTGACTATAACAGAGAGGACCCACCTGTTCCCATCCCGAACACAGAAGTTAAGCTCTCTAGTGCCCACGATACTTGGCTGGAGACGGCCCGGGAAAATAGGTCGTCGCCGAATTTTATCAAAACTCTAAGCTAATAAGCTTAGAGTTTTGTTTTTATATAATACATACGAACAGGTCCATTTATGCTTGTACAAGTCCCAAACAGCCAGAAAGAGAGAGGCTAAAACCATCTATACCATTGTTGTTTCTAAAGAAATATGATAATCTTTATTTGTGAAAGCCAGTATGAAAGATATTATTTATGCATTGTTCAGCCATAATATGGTTTGTGGTGAATAGCAAAAATCAATGAATACAAAAAAATATATAAAAAATAACATATCAAATTAGCAGGGGGTAAAATATGAAACTTGTTGATTTCAAAAAGAGCGATAAGCAGGAATGGTTAGGGAAGGGCTATGAACTTTATAGTTTTGATCGGGAAAAAGTAATTGAGGAAACTAAGACAAAACCAACCTGGGTGCATTTCGGGCCCGGGAATATATTCAGGGCTTTTATTGCCAAGGTACAACAAAATTTACTTGACAGAAAAATAGAAGACAAAGGAATAATTGTTGCTGAAGGTTTTGATTATGAAATAATTGATAAAGTATACCGTCCATTGGATAATATTTTCCTGGATGTTACTCTGCATGCTGATGGAAACATTGAAAAAACTGTGGTAGGAAGCATTGTTGAGTCTTTGGTTATGGATAATGAAACGGAAGACTGGAAGAGACTTAAAGACATTTTTACTTCCGATAGTCTGCAGGTTGCCAGCTTTACAATTACAGAAAAGGGATATAATCTCAAAAACCAAAATGGTGAGTTTTTCCCGCAAGTTATCAGTGATTTTGAGAATGGCCCCGGTAATCCAGGAGGCTATATAGGAAAGGTAGCTGCACTGTGCTATGAAAGATACTTAGCCGGAGGTTTTCCGATTTCATTTGTCAGTATGGATAAT
The DNA here is from genome assembly GCA_012523685.1 of Clostridiaceae bacterium. Lineage (GTDB taxonomy): Bacteria > Bacillota > Clostridia > DSM-8532 > DSM-8532 > DTU059. The sequence goes on from JAAYTR010000307.1 coordinate 1,029, forward strand.
TGTTCAGGTAATGGAGACAGACTTCATCATGCAATTAATACATTTGCTGAAGAATGGGAAAAGCGCGGATTGGTTGAAGCAGGCTTTAAAGCATATGTAAACGACAAGAGCAAAGTAGGCTTTCCCTGGAGTATGATTGATAAGATTACTCCACGACCCAGTAAAAATGTTGTAGAAATATTAAAAAAAGACGGTTTTGAAGATACTGAGCTTATAAGCACAACTAAAGGCAGTTATGTCGCTGCATTCGTAAATGCGGAAGAAACGGGATATCTTGTCATTGAGGAATGGTTCCCCAATGGCCGTCCGAAGTTAGAGGAAGGCGGTATAATATTCACAAGCAGGGAAACAGTTGAAAAAGTAGAAAGGATGAAGGTGTGTACCTGCCTGAATCCTTTGCATACGGCTCTAGCTGTTTTTGGTTGCTTACTTGGTTATAATATTATCTGTGATGAAATGAAAGATCCTGACCTTAGAAAATTGGTTGAAATTATCGGATACAAAGAAGGGCTGCCTGTTGTTACAGATCCCGGGATAATCGATCCTAAAGAATTTATAGATACTGTTCTGAATGTCAGGTTCCCGAATGTATTTATACCTGATACCCCGCAGAGAATAGCCACAGACACATCACAAAAACTGGCAATCCGCTTTGGGGAGACTATCAAATCATATATTAGCAGTAAAGATCTTTCAGTCAGCGATATAAAGCTTATTCCCCTTGTGTTTGCAGGATGGTGCAGGTATTTGCTTGCAGTTGATGATAATGGAGATGCTTTTGAACTTAGTCATGATCCAATGTTAAATGACGTGCAAAAACATCTTAAGGGAATTAAACTCGGCGACCAGGACGGTTTTTCAGAAAAGCTAAAGCCTATTCTTTCGAATAGTGCAATATTTGGTGTGGACCTCTATGAAGCAGGATTGGGTGAGCTGGTAGAGAAATATTTTTCAGAAATGATTGCAGGTAAGGGTGCAGTAAGAGAGACGTTAAAGAAATACGTTCATGCATAAAATTAATTGTTTAGGAGCGATGTACAACCATGCTGGTTTTATCATTAGAGTCAAGTACAAGCTCTGCAAAGGCTTTACTGTTTGACACAAA
>JAAYTR010000308.1 GCA_012523685.1 Clostridiaceae bacterium
ATTGTAGGCAAAGGTAATATCCCCACTTTCGGTAAGCTTTACTCTGTCAGGGATAAGTTCTGGTTTATCCCGATGCTTCGATGTAACTCTTTCAATTGTAGCAAATAATTCATATATATTGATAGGTTTTGAGACATATTCGTCCATTCCCATAGCCAGGTATCTTTCTCTATCCCCCTTAAGAGCGTATGCCGTCAGGGCTATAATGGGTGTATGATTATCCGGACCATCTATTTCCTTTATTCTGTTTGCCGTTTCTATTCCGTCTATTCCCGGCATCTGTATATCCATCAAGATGATATCGTATTTCCCTGTTTCATATATTGCCAGAGCTTCTTCTCCACTGGCCGATAATTCGACTATATGTCCCTTTCTTTGAAGCATCTTCATAATAACCTTTTGATTAATAAGGTCATCCTCAACCAATAGAATGCGTTGTGGGTTTTCCGTAATAATAATGGGTTGCAGTTCCTTCTTTCTTACCTCTGACTTTTTACCAATCTTAGCTGCCAGTGTAAAATAAAACTTGCTTCCTTTTCCTTTTTCGCTCTCAACCCACAATTTACCGCCCATCATCTCTACTAACTGTTTTGATATAACAAGTCCAAGGCCCGTTCCTCCAACCTTCCTGGTAATTGAATTATCCACTTGCCCAAAGGTTGTAAAGATTTTTCCGATATCCCCGGAGTCAATTCCTATTCCTGTATCCTCCACCGAGAACTCCAGTTCCACCATATCTTCCATACGGGATATTCTTCTGATGCTTAAATTTATTTCACCAATTTCAGTAAACTTAATAGCATTACTGAGTAAATTGTTCAATACCTGGCGTATCCTTTTCGGATCACCAATAATATATTCCGGTATTGATGTTGGAATATTGTAGTGTAGCTGTAAGCCTTTTTCCATTACGCGTGGTACATGTGTTTTTATTATTTCTTCAACAAACTGTTTAATATCAATATTTTCATTCTCAACAGACATTTTACCGGCTTCTAATTTAGAGAAATCAAGTATATCATTAATAATTGACAACAACGAATTTGCACATACTTTTGCAGTAATCAGATTGTCTCTTTGTTCTTTGTTTAAATCTGTCATTAATGTAAGATCTACCATCCCTACAACACCATTGATTGGGGTTCTTATCTCATGACTCATGTTTGCTAAGAACTCACTTTTTGCCTTGTTTGCTGCCTCAGCTGCTTCTTTTGCACTTTTCAAATTAAACTCGGTCTCTTTTATTTGAGTGATATCTGTCATTAATACGGCTAAATTGTCTTTCTGAGGGCAGTATATAGATATTGAGCACCATTTGCCTGATGATGGCAATAAGAATTCATTAATAAATATACTTTTACCTTCCTCAAGATCGCTTATACGCTTCACAATATGCTCGTTGAGTAAACGGCCTTGTTTTGAAAACAACTGGGTGTACCTATTTCCTATCATATGATTCTTAGGGATACCTAACATTTCCCCACATGCTTCATTTACTTCGGTAAATAGAAGATCCTGAGGAATCCCTTTATCGTTATGTATTATTTTACAATAGGCATAACCTCCAGACATATTCATAAAGAGCGACCGGTATTTTTCCTGGCTCTCATATATTTTTCTTGAAGCCTGTTTTTTGGAGGTAATATCATACATTATTCCTATATAACCTGCAAACTTGCCATCAAGCCCGTAATAAGGCTGACCAATATTAAAAAACCACCTATATTTACCATCATTCCTGAGAATTCGTACTTCCATGCTGAAAGGTTCTTTCTTATTAACAGCCTCTTTTATCATCTTTTCCCACATGCTGAGGTCATCAGGGTGAATGGCTTTTGCCCATTCACGATTTAATGATGTCTTAGGATCCAACCCCGTAAATTTTGTCCAGTTCTCGTTGAAGTAGCTGTTTTTTATTTCTTTGTCAGTATGCCATACTAATGCCGGCAACTGGTTAAGCAGATTCATGAAGTGATCTTTTTCATTTATATGTTCAATCTCCAAAGTTCTGAGTCTGGTTATGTCACGGATAGTCATTACGACGCCAATTATATCTTTGTCTTCATTCTTAATAGGAGAGCATGTCGCTGAAATATATCTCAGTACGTTACTTTTGGTTATTAAGGCAGTGTCCCTTAAGAGACCTGTAGCAGTATTTTTTTCGATTACATAATCGACAGGAAGTTTTAAAGATTCATTAGTATTTGCATTAATAATTTCAAAGACACTATGTATATCTTTGCCGATAGACTCTTCTTCTTTCCACCCGGTAATCTCTTCCGCAATATAGTTCATATAAATAATTTTACCTTTCGGATCCATGGCAATAATACCATCTCCAATACAAGATAAAATAGCACTCTTAAGCTCAATATTATTTTCTCTGGAAGTTTTTTTCTCCATTTTTCCTATCCTCAACTTTTTTAACTCAGCATTTTATATATTAACTGTGCGATATTGTTCAGGGGGGTCTGCTTTTCTACTGCACCAATATTAAAAGCTGCCTTGGGCATACCATATACCACTGATGATTTCTCATCCTGACCTATGGTTCTGGCACCTTTTCGTCTCATTGCAAGAAGTCCTTTTGCCCCGTCATACCCCATACCTGTTAGAATTACCCCTATAGCATCTGAACCTGCTTCCCTGGCAACAGATTCAAAAAGTATATCAACCGAAGGGCAATGCCCATTTATTTTTTCCCCTTCAAAACAATGCACTTTATATTTTTCGTTCATCTTAACTATTTTCATATGTCGATTGCCCGGGGCTATAAGCACCTGCCCCTTTTCAATAAAATCTCCTGACTTTGCTTCTTTTACATTAAGCATTGTTGTATTGTTTAGTCTTTCAGCAAACATTCGGGAAAAGACAGGTGGTATATGCTGGACAATAACAATACCCGGTACATCTTCGGGTAGTGCTTTAAGGATTTTGTATATTGCATCTGTACCCCCGGTTGAAGCACCTATTGCAATAATCTTGCTCACAAACGAATCAACTCTCCCTGTAATTTTTTTCGTAACCTTTCCTTTTGTGTTGCACAAGACTTTTGCTTTAGACGCAATTTTTACCTTATCAATCATTTCATTAATAAAGTCTTCGACACTCCTGACCGAATTCACATCAGGCTTAGCAACAAAATCAACTGCCCCTGCGTCCAGCGCATCAAACACAACTCCGCTGACTGAGCTGACTACAATAACAGGTAAATTATATTGGGGCAGTAGCCTTCGTATAAACTCAATACCATCCATCTTTGGCATTTGAACATCACAGGTCATTACATCAGGTTGGAATTCTATAATCTTATCCCTTGCTTCATATGGGTCACCGGCCGTTGCAACAACCTCTATATTTAAATCAGAAGTGAGCCCTTTGGACAATACTGTTCTGAATAATATGCTATCATCAACAACCAGTACTCGTATTTTCTTTCCTGTTGGCACAACCTCACCTCACTGCTATTTTCTGTAGATTGCAGGTCTGATGTATTTAAACCTTGTCTCTCTTCGGTCAATAGATTCTGAATGCCCTATAAACAGATATCCTCCGTATTCCAGCATATCATAAAATTTATCAATCAGTTTTCTTTTGGTTTGCACATCAAAATATATCATTACATTTCTGCAAAAAATAACATTAAACTTTTTTCTAAACGGAAATTTCTCATCCATGAGATTAAATCTTCTGAGAATTACTTCCTTTCGCATCCTGTCAATAAGTGCATAGCTTTTACTGTCTATTTGTTTAAAGTATTTAAGCTTCCAATTTGAAGGCAGGGCAGCTATCTTCTCATTATCATATATTCCCTGCAATGCTATATCAAGTACTTTACTTGAAATATCGGTAGCAAGTATGCTCGTATCCCACCGTGCTTTTTCATCCCCAAAGAATTCATCAATAATCATAGACAGTGTATATGGCTCTTCTCCGGTGGAACACCCGGCACTCCATACTCTAAGATCTTTACTTTTTACAGTATTTTTTAAGTAAGGGAGCACTGTATTCTTAAAGTAATCAAAATGATCCGCCTCTCGCATAAAGAAGGTATGATTTGTTGATATTTTATTAACTAAAGTAGCAGCCGCAGCACCAGTTTTATCAGAAATAATATAATCATAGTAGTCTGAAAAATTTCTGAA
>JAAYTR010000042.1 GCA_012523685.1 Clostridiaceae bacterium
GAGCCCTTTTGTTGTAACTCCCCCCGCAAAGGGAGGCAATGGTAAAACAGAAACCTTATAACCATCTTGTTTTTTTATTGTTAAAGTCTTGTTTATAAGATATATTCTGTTGTGTTCATCTTCGATGTAACCATCGATATTATTTTCCAAAAGCTTATATAAAAGATGTATATTGGCTGTTGTATGATCAAGCCGGGTGCCGCAGGCGCCGAGAAGAACGATATTTGTTGCTCCTCTTTCTATGGCCAGATTAATTGCAAGCTCAAGGTCGGTATAATCCTTTTCTTTTGGGAAAGTAATCAATTCTGAACTTTTTTTGGCCTTGATTTCTTCAAGTTCAGCATTATCTATGGAATCAAAGTCACCTAATAAAATATGTGAATTAAGGCCGGCTTTTCTAAGGTGCTCTTGTCCCCCATCGGCTGCAATGACTAAATCTGCCCATTGATGATATTTTTTTAAGAGATTACCATCAAACAGACTTCCGCTTCCTACAATGAGCGTTTTCATTTTACTGTTCCTCTCTCTTTTAGAAGGCGTACAAAAGCTTTTGGATCCTCGCTGCTGAAAAATGCAGATCCGGCCACAAGGATATTGGCTCCTGCTTTGGTAACTTTGGAAACTGTATCCTCATTAATTCCGCCGTCTACTTCGATATCAATATTAAGGTTATTTTCCGAAATAGTTTTCTTAAGGAGCGAAATCTTTTTAGTCATGCCCTCAATAAAGCTCTGTCCTCCAAATCCCGGATTCACAGTCATAATAAGAACCATATCTATTTTATCCAGCACATAATCAAGTACAGATGCAGACGTGGATGGGTTTAAAGAAACTCCTGCCTTAATCCCCATTTCGTGAATTTGACTTACAACTCTGTCTAAGTGATTAACCGCTTCTGCATGGACAGTAATTATATCGGCTCCTGCATCTTTGAATGCTTCCAGGTACCGCTCAGGGTTAGTAATCATCAAATGCACGTCCAGAGGCAGCTTTGTCAGCGGGCGTATTGATGAAACAACTAAAGGACCTATCGTTATATTGGGTACATAATGTCCGTCCATAACATCAATATGAACCATATCGGCCTTTGAATTTTCAATCTTCTTAATTTCTTCTCCTAAAGCGGAAAAATCTGCTGAAAGTATTGATGGTGCAACTTTAATCATAATTATCTCCTATACCTGTTGTCATATATCTGTTTAAGTTCTTTATACAGCTCTATATACCTGTTATACCGGCCTTCATCAATTTTCCCTTGGTTTAATAGTTCTCTGATCGCACAATCAGGTTCTCCGGTATGACTGCAGCCTTTGAACCGGCAGTCTTCAGTTACATTGTAAAACTCAGGATAAAAATCTTTAAGGTCCTGATGCCCCACATCTTCCACTGAAAAGGAGCTGAATCCCGGAGTGTCCAGTATGTATCCGCCATTATTCAGTCTGAAAAGCTGTACATGGCGTGTTGTATGCTTTCCTCTCTGAATTCTGTCACTTACCTCTCCTGTTTCCATAACCCAATTTTTTAAAACAGCATTAAGTATCGTGGACTTGCCAACTCCGGATTGACCGGCAAAGGCAGTGATATTATCTATCAGGTGTTTATGAAGCTCATCATACCAATCAGGAAAAAATTTACTTAAAACCAATACAGGAAAACCCGTACTCTTATATACATTCTTAATGGCTTCAATCTCGTTATCAGTATCCAAATCAGCTTTGTTTATAACAATCAAAGGTCTGATATCCTTAGAGAGACAAGTTATAATAAGCTTGTCCACAAGCATAAAATCAGGGCTGGGACTAACCACCGAGATGACAATTGCCAGCTGATCGATATTAGCCACAGGAGGCCTGATAAAAGAATTACGTCTTTCTAAAATCTGGTCGATATGTCC
>JAAYTR010000309.1 GCA_012523685.1 Clostridiaceae bacterium
AAATGTATCTGATAAGCCTTTAAAGAAAGAATCCGGCATCAGTAAGATAAGCAAGCTTTTTTTAAATAGTATTGCAAAAAAAGTTGCATTCGTTTTTTCGATTTCTATTGCAGTTCTGGGTTTTTTAATTGTATTTATTCTTTTAAAGTCTATTCAATTTAATAATGAATACAACAGTCTGTTAAACAATATATTTCAAATTAATGAAATAAGAGTAAACGTTATTTCTCAGCCAAATAAGATCTTAAATTCCTGCCTGGCAGGGGACAGTCTCGAGGAAGGTTCACACATTGAAAGTGCAAAATCAATTTTGACCTTCATGGATGAACTAAAAGCGGATCTCGAATCGGATAACAAATATTTTGGAAACCTGGGGGCCATAAAAGCTGTTAGGGATCCAGCCGAAAAGTATGTTTCTTATATTCAGGAAATATACGATAAAAGTGTCGACGGGAAATTTCCAACTGCTGATTCCGATGTTCAGAAAATTGTTAAAGATATGGGCGTTGTAGGAAGCCAAATATCAAATAATCTTTCAAGCCTTCTTACGCTGGAATTGGCAAGAAGTTCAGATATACAGCAGGAATTTGAAAAAGATTTCAGAGAATTAATTGTAATGTGTATCATCATATTCGCAGTGGCCGTTATTGTAAGTTTATTCCTGTTTATTATAATTATCAGGCGTATTACCACATCAATTAAAAAGTTAAAAACAGAGTTCATACATATGTCTGAGGGAGATTTATCACGCGAAAAAGTAAATATCCGCTCAAATGATGAAGTTGAGCAGTTAGCATATAATTTTAATATTATGAGTGATAACCTGAAAAGTATCATTTCAAATGTCAGGAAGGCAGCTCTTGAAATAAAGGAAGTAACTCAGGTTGTTACAAGAACTACGATTGAGAATGAAAAGGGAAGCGAAAATATTGCTTTTGCGCTGGAGAATATGGCAAGAAGCATGGATGATCAGCGCGCTGAGACAGATAATGCACTTATTATGATGAAGGATATCCAGAAAATTTCGCAGGATGTTAACGAGAAAGTCTCCGACATATCTGTAAGTGCGGCAAATGCATTGGAGAAAGCAGAAATCGGAAATGTTAAGCTTTCTGAATACATGGTTCAGTTAAAAGACGTAAATGCTACAATGGAAGAAGTCGCCCAGGTTTCAGAGGCATTTGTTAATCAGACTCATGAAATGAATAAAATTCTGGATTCAATCAGGGACATATCAAATCAAACAAACCTGCTGTCGCTTAATGCTTCAATTGAAGCAGCACGTGCAGGCGATGCCGGAAGAGGCTTCGCTGTCGTGGCTGATGAAATCCGCAAATTATCTGATAGCTCAGAGGAGCTCGTTGAGAAAATTGCTAAAATAGTTAACTCTATACAATTGTCCTTGACTGAGATGAAGCAAAAGCTGTCAAACGGCCTTAGTGAATTAGAAAAGAGTAATGATATGGCCAATATAACAATGGGCAGCTTCCGTGATATAAAAGATGCCAATGACGTTGAATGTGCAATGGCCCTGGATATAAAGAGAATGATGGAAGAACTGTTTAAAGGTATAACGGATATTGCCGAAAGCATGGCACAAATCGAGAACGCAACAAATGAAAATACAGTGGTATCACAGGATATTTCTGCAACTGTTGAGGAAGAAACAGCCAACCTTGAAGAGGTTGCAAGTAAAATGGGATTCCTTGAGGATTTAACGAAAAATCTTGAGGACCTGGTGCTAAAATTCAAGTTATAGTAGTTATTATGACATGCATTGTGCATATAAAAAGGTTGTGATTTTCGACCACAACCTTTTTTGTATGGAATAGTGTTATTTATAACCCGAACAGGGCCAGCAAACGCTGCCAGAAGGTTATCCGGGTCTCGGGTTCAGGCTGAACCACAACAGTTTCCTCTTCAGGTATGGAAACACCTTCTGTTTGCATAACAAACTGAACTGCTGAAATCTCACTGTTTTTCTCTGATACAAAGGATTTAACAGGAATATCGGCTCCCATCATTTTATTGATTTCTTCCTTGATTGCATCAATAATTCTGGTGTCAAGGGATTGGGTTTCGCGGCGGAATTCACCTGTGCCATCCTTCAGTTCTGCCACTCCATCATATAAATCATTGGTGCCGTCTTTAAGTTCTCCTATACCATCGGATAACTCTATCACACCATCATTTAACTCAATTGCACCATCATACATTTCAATTACTCCATCATGAAGCTCAACAATTCCGTCAAAGAGCTCTATAACACCGTCCCTAAGCTCAATAACACCGTCCTTAAACTCAATAATACCGTCTTTGAGCTCAATTACACCTTCAAGAAGCTCTACTGTGCCCTTTTTCAGCTCATGGGCCCCGTCTACTAGTTTTTCTGATTCCTGATAAAATTCAGCCATTCCATCATAATACTCTGATAATCCGTCTTTATACTCAATCAGCCCGTCATGGAATTCGCTTATTCCGGCTGAGAGGCCCCTTACACCGTTGCTGATCCCCTTCACACCTGACACATATTGATTAAGTCCTGACAAAAGCTGATCATATCCTTTTAGCATTTCCAGCA
>JAAYTR010000310.1 GCA_012523685.1 Clostridiaceae bacterium
AATCTTGTCGCCGGATTTAATCTTATCAGTATAATTGGCATCTTTCCCGTTAAGCCGCAACATAATTATCCCTTTTGGAGATGTAAGGTCAAAGTCAATAAAATTAAACAGGTCTATGAACAAATAATCGGTCTTTTTGGGCGGTAAGTTAACAGGTTCCTCATTTACAATAACAGTTATCCCGTCTCTTTCTGCAAGTTTTTGTTCTACTTCACGCAAAATGTCATGGATGTTTGAAGTTTTCGGGGAATCTTCTTCATTTTGAGGTTCTTCCCTGTTTTCAGTTTCATTTCTTTCAATCTCACCATCAGGCACACCGGCAGATATACTCTGATATTTCCTCGGTACAGCAAAAATCTGATCTCCGGAATTTAATACTGTATCCATATCTGCAGATTCACCATTTACAGTAAACTCCATAACAAGCGGATCCAGTTCAAAGAGTTTTGCTATGTCTCCGAGGGTATAATCAAAAATAATATCCACCCTGTCGCCATATTGAACAGACATATCCAGAGGTGACTGTTTATCATTAATAAACACTTTGGGTTTTATAGTATCAGTCTGGTTATTAAACTTAATATATACAGGCTCAATTTCTTCCGCCAAATCCTTAGCAAAAATTGCCCCGTCTTTACCATTTTCAGCCGGAATGACAGTAAGCTTGTCTCCCGGTTCTATTGTATTATTAAGACCTGATGCTTTGCCGTTCAAATATATTTCGGCAGGCTTGCCCATACTTCCGCGTATAGTTCTGTCTTTATTATTAAGCTTAAATTTCAGACTTTTACCTGATCTGCATATAAGCTGATCCGGATTAAATCCTGCCAATATAAGGGCGTCGGATACAAGCATTTTTCTTACATTGTACATACGGACCTTTTTGTCATTTACAGTGACATAATAAAAGTCCTGCCCCTTTGTCATGGCTGTTGCAACTAATATTCCCAAAGGTGTAATCGAATCAGGCCCATCCAGCATTGACTCATCGGTATCAATATTCTTTGCTATTTTACGGTTTCTGACAGCAACTCTGTCTTTTGGCAACCCTAAAGTATTGGATATAGCCTCACATAAACCGCTTGACTGGCTTCCTCCGCCAACTAAAAAAACAGCATTTGGAGCTTTTCCGCCATTGAGTTCTAGAATTTTTTCAGCAATTGTTCTGGCAAGGTTATCAATAACCTGCCTTGTAACATTAATAATTTCTTCTGCTTTGACTCTTATTTCATTATCAAGTATATCAGTAAAAGCTATTTCATCATCTTTTTCTTTAGCTGAAAGAGAAATTTTAATTTTCTCCGCAGTTTCAAAATCCACAAGATAGTTTTGCGCAATAGATTCAGTGACTTCGTCCCCCGCTATTGGAACCATTGCATAGGCAATAATTGTACCTGATTTTGTTATAGCAATATCGGATGTTCCTGCTCCGACATCAACCAAAGCCAGGTTAAGAAGACGCAGATCTTTTGGGATAGCAAGATTAAGTGCTGCTATAGGCTCCAGAGTTATAAAATTTACTTCCAGATTAATTCTGCTCATAACAGTATAAAGACTGTCAACTACAGTTTGTGGAAGAAAAGTCGCCAAAATCTCTACACCGGCTTTATGACCTTTATGCCCGGTCAAAGTTGAAATCACATAATTATTTAAATAATATGTAACCACGCTATAACCAACACAATAGTACTGATCTTTTTCAGAAGAAGGCAGACTTTTTTCTATCTCTGCCTGAGCCTTCTGGATACCTTCCATTTCAAGAGCACTGATAAACTGCTGATCGATTTCTTTTCCCTCTTCAATATCACGCTCAACTTTAATCTGGCATGTTTTTAATACCCGGCCGGCAGCAGCAATGGATACTCTGGTAAGCATATGTCCGACTTTATTTTCCAGTGCGTTCTTTACTTTGGCAGCTCCCTGGGCAACCTTGGAAATATCGTGAATCTGGCCGTCGAGCATTGCACGGCTTTCATGAACTATCATCTCAGCTGCCTGCACAAAAAAGCGTTCATCCTTCTGAACACCTACAACACCTATAATGGTACGGGTACCTATATCCAGAGCAAAAATAACGTCATCAGGCATTGGGCTTGATGAAATATCTTTATCCACTTGCATTTATAGCCCCCATTTTTTATTAATACTATTTTATATTTTTATTTGCATATGCGCAATATGGCATAATGCTACAAATTTCACATTTGGGCCTTCTGGCATGACAAACCGCGCGCCCATGGTAAACAAGATAATGCGAAAAGTTCGCCCATTCATTTTCTGGCAGAAGCTTCATAAGGTCACGTTCTATAATATCAGGGTTTTTTGACTTTGTCAGCCCGATACGGTTGGCAAGTCTTGTACAATGGGTATCTACAATAACACCGGGTTTTGAGAAAACAGTGGATAATATCACGTTGGCCGTCTTTCTTCCTACACCGGGTAAACTTAGTAACGCCTCCATGTTATCCGGTACTTTTCCTTCATAATCGCGCAAAAGCTTTATGCAGCATTCTTTTATATTCCTGGCTTTATTTCGGAAAAAACCCGTCGATTTGATATCCTGTTCAAGCTCTGATATATCGGCACCAGCATAGTCTTCGGCATTCCGATATTTTTTGAAAAGCTCCTTCGTTACAATATTGACCCTTGCATCTGTACATTGTGCAGCCAGCTGTGTAGCTATAAGCAATTCTAAAGGAGTTTTATAATCCAGTGTACATGTTGCGTCAGGATATAAGGATTTTAATTCGCTTAATATAATCTCGGCCTTTTCTTTTTTTCTCAACTCAGGTCCTTCTTTCTTTCTTCCTTTTATAGTTCAAAGACTTTGCTTCGCGGTATATTGAAAAATATTCCAGGGCAGAACTTTCCCACGAATACTCTTTAATCATGGCCCGCTTTACAAGCTGTGACCATAGCTCCCGGCTGTTATAATGGTTAATTGCTTTCTTAATCGCCCTTATAAAAGAGTCTTTTGAATATGTGCTAAAAGTAAAGCCTGTTCCTGAGCCTTTATTAGCGATTTCATCAATTACTGTATCGGCTAATCCGCCGGTTTTATGAACCACCGGAACAGTACCGTACCGCATTGCAATTAATTGGCTCAAGCCGCATGGCTCATATCGTGAAGGCATAAGGAAGATATCACTTCCTGCATAGATTTTTCTTGCCTTTTCTTCATTGAACTCAAGGTTAATAGATACCAGTCCGGGATATTTTTCTGTCAGTTCAGCAAACATTTTCTCGTAGTACCTCTCCCCGCTCCCCAAAAGAACCAATTGATTATTATTCTTCAGAATATACTCAAATGCTGGCTCCATCAACTCAAGGCCTTTATTGGGTACCAGTCTGCTGATAACAGAAAACAGAGGCGCATCGCTTTTATTGAGCCCCAGCTCTTTTTGAAGCTCTTTCTTATTTTTCCTCTTGTCGTCCACATCATCTTTATTATAATTGAAGTATATATTTTTGTCTGTCCGGGGATCCCAGTTATTTTGATTGATTCCGTTTAAAACCCCTCTTATTGATGTCTCCCGATTCTTGAGCACACCTTCCAGACCAAAGCCAAATTTAGGAGTAAGCATCTCTTTAGCTGATGTTTTACTCACAGCATTTATAATATCAGCGTAGTTTATTCCTGCTTTCATAGGGTTAAAGCAACCGTAGTATTCTACCTTGTCAACCATAAACACTACATCTTTTACTCCAAACAGATTAAATACGCTGCGGTCACTTATTCCCTGGTACTCAAGGTTATGGATTGTGTAAACAACAGATATTTCAGACAATTCACTGTGCTCCCGTTCATTTTCCCGGAGCAGCATGGCAATGGGTGCTGTATGCCAGTCATTGAGGTGAACAATATCCGGCATGAAATCAAACCTCAGAATCATTTCATACACAGCAGAACAGAATAAAGCAAACCGCTCACTGTCATCTTTGTGTCCGTAAACTCCTTGCCGGTCAAAATAATGGTAGTTATCAATAATAAAAGTTGTTACAGGCGCATTAACAATCTCCCTAACGATGCAGGTCTCTTTGCGCCATCCCATGTTAACCGGAAAATCGCCCTTGTATTCGGTAGGGAAATCCATATCTCTATTACCGGGGATTACAACCCGGATATCAGCTCCCAATTCCTTCAATTTCAAAGGTAGTTCTCCGGCTACATCGCCAAGACCGCCAACCTTAATAAAGGGTGCACATTCAGCTGATACAAACAAAACCTTAAGCTTTTTATCCATAATTCACCTCATACCTTAAGATTTTACCATTATATCGCGATTAATAAACATTATTCGTAGCGAAGAATCTTTTGTTGACGCATAAGATCCTTCGACTCCGCTCAGGATGACAGTTTGTATAAACATAATTAAGCGGCGTGGCTGCTGCGATTTAAGGCGGAGCATGGATAGCGTAGCGAGCGCGACTAGAAACAGGATGTTGGAAATGGAGCGCTAAATCACAGCAGTCTACAGCCGCTAAACTTGTATACGCTCCGCTTTGGATGACGGAGGGGACGCTGTACTTAGTTCAGAGCGGCACCAGTAGAAATTAAAAACTGACCGGTATCATTAGACTCCGGTCAGTGCTTATATTGCTTTTATCAGGTTGTGAAAATTTATTTGTCGTTGGTTTTATTGGCTTCACCCAGCGCATCTTTTCTGGAAAGATTAATTCTGCCCTGCTTATCTACTTCCATAACCATAACTAAGATTTCGTCACCTACATTAACTACGTCCTCGACTTTATTAACGCGTTTGTTGTCGAGCTTGGAAATGTGTACCAAACCTTCTTTTCCGGGTAGGAATTCAACAAATGCTCCAAAGTTCATAATACGGGTAACCTTACCAGTGAATATGGCACCAATTTCAACTTCTCCTGCGATACCCTCTATTATCTTAATGGCTTTATGTCCCGCGTTTTCATCGGATGTAGCCACATAAACTGAACCGTCTTCCTGAATATCGATTTTTACGCCGGTCTCAGCAATAATTTTGTTTATTACCTTTCCGCCAGGGCCAATAACTTCACGAATTTTATCAACGTCAATCTTGGTTTGATAAATCTTCGGGGCGTATGGTGAAAGTGTTGCTCTGGGTTCTGGTATTACTGGCAGCATACACTCATCAAGGATTTGGAAACGGCCTTTTTTGGTGATTTCAAAGGCTTGACTAATAATTTCATAGGAAAGGCCTTCTACTTTTATATCCACCTGGATTGCAGTTATACCATTCTTTGTTCCGGCAACCTTAAAGTCCATATCTCCAAAGAAGTCTTCAATACCTTGTATATCCATGAAAGTTACAAATCTGTCCGGATTTTCCTCATCCACTACCAGTCCGGATGAAATTCCTGCAACAGGAGCCTTAATTGGCACTCCAGCATCCATCAGAGCCAATGTACTGGCACAAACACTGCCTTGTGATGTCGAACCGTTTGACATCAGTACCTCAGAAACAAGACGAATTGCATAAGGGAATTCTATCTCATCGGGTATTACAGGTTCAAGGGCTCTTTCAGCAAGGGCACCATGGCCAATCTCACGGCGGCCGGGACCTCTTGAAGGTCTTGCTTCACCAACTGAATAGGACGGGAAGTTATAATGGTGCATATAGCGTTTTTCTTCTTCCATATCCACACCATCCAGTTTTTGTCCTTCACCCAATGGACCAAGAGTAACATTTGTAAGAACCTGTGTCTGTCCGCGCTGGAATAGCGCAGAACCGTGAGTTCTTGGAAGGAGTGAGACTTCTGCTGAAAGCTCACGAATTTCCATAAGGGAACGACCGTCAACGCGCTTATGCTCCTCTAAAATCATTTCTCTTACTATTTTTTTCTGAAGCTTGTAAAGAGCTTCACCGATCAATCCTGCCTGATCCGGGAAAGTCTCGGCCAACTTTTCCTGAACATCCTTGCAAACAGCATCTACCTGATTATCTCTGGTGGCTTTATCCGCATTTTGGATTGCAGCCTTCATATCATCCTTAGCCATATTGTATACTGCTTCCCATATCTCTTCAGGAACTACAGCAGGTTTATATTCAAACTTTGGAACTCCGACTTCTTTTACAATGGTTTCAATAAAGCCAATTATGCGTTTTATTTCCTCATGGCCTGTCTTGATAGCATCGAGCATTATCTCATCAGGCACCTGATTTGCTCCTGCTTCAATCATTATAATCTTTTCCTTGTCAGCAGAAAGAGTAACATACATATCACTTTTTGCTCTTTGCTCAGCTGTTGGATTTATAACAACCTTACCGTCAACAAGGCCCAGTATTATACCGGCGATAGGGCCGTTAAAAGGAATGTCAGAAGTACACAGAGCAATAACTGTGCCAATAATAGACGCAAATTCCGGAGAATTATCCTGCTCTACTGACATTACCGTATTTACTATTACTACATCATTTCTAAGATCCTTTGGAAATCTTGGGCGCATCTGTCTGTCGATTACCCGGGATACAAGTACAGCTTTTTCGGTGGGTTTACCTTCACGCTTAATAAATCCGCCCGGTATCTTTCCTACAGAATACAGCTTTTCCTCATAATCAACGCTTAACGGAAAGAAATCAATTCCTTCTCTTGGTTCTTTTGAAGCAGTTGCAGTAGATAATACAACTGTTTCACCATAACGAACCAGCGCCGAACCATTGGCAAGCTGTGCTAATTGGCCTACTTCAACTGACAGTGGCCGGCCAGCCACTTCAAAATTAAAGACTTTTTTCATATCTTTTCTCCTTTTCTCCGATTCCAAGTACCTTTTCGGTTATAATAACCGATCAGGCACTTCAGGCAGGGACAAAAGGTCAGGGAACAGGCTCCAAGGACTTGCAACCTCTTCTCTGATCTTCTGTTGCCCTTGACTATATTGGAATCGTATTTAATATTATATTTCCACTGTTTTCTGCGGTTATTCCGCGGAAGCAGCTGGTTTTTGCTTAATATAACTACCTTTATTATCCTATGTCACAGGATGTTTCTGGTAAGGTATACTATTGATAAAAAAGGGCGGAAATCCGCCCCGTTTATATTGCATGGTATTTCAGGTGATTATTTTCTGATTTCCAGTTTTGCAATAATATCGCGATATCTGTTAATGTCCTTTTTAATAAGGTAATTTAAAAGACCTCTTCTGGCACCTACCATCTTTAAAAGTCCACGGCGGGAATGGTGATCCTTCTTGTGGGTTTTTAAATGCTCGGTAAGATGATTAATTCTGTCTGTCAGAAGAGCAATCTGCACTTCAGGAGATCCTGTGTCGCCCTCATGCAGCGCGTATTTCGCGATAATTTCTTGTTTACTCATTCTTGCCATAGTAAAATTCTCCTCTCATAAAATTGCCGTATGCCCAGTAAATGGTCGGAGTGCCATTAACCGCGCATCCGGTTCGATAGACCTAGATATTTTAGCATATAATCCACTGGTTGTAAAGGATATTCGCTTTTATAGGTTTTCGCGGCATAAAAATAATGCGGGGTGACGTTGTCATCCTAAGTGCGACGCAGCTCCCCACACTGTCATCCTATGTTAGGGTTAGTATGTACGGACTAATAACATGATATCATGAGAGTAAAGAAAAAGGAGAGGTGATATCATGTTTGAAGAGACAAGAAAAATGAGGGAATTATGTGAGAAATTTGGGTCAAGGAGGGT